>NZ_LEKH01000012.1 GCF_001029505.1 Rubrobacter aplysinae
CTCGGCTGGCTGCGAGGGTAGCCTTGCACAACTTCTGTATCTGGCTCAACGACCAACTCGGCCGTCCTCGGCTGAAGTTCGCGGATTTGATGGGATGGTGAACTCACGATTCACACCAAACGTTTAACTATCCGAGTTGGAGGTGGCGGCGCGTTGCAGAGTCTTGATCCTGCGGGCGCTTAATAGAGCGTCTACTGCCGAGTAGATCCACGTGGCCGCAATTACCGTTAAGATTTCCGTTTCTAGCCAGGGCCAGAGCCCTATCGTTGGCAAAACCACGATAGGGAGCACCGCGAGCACTGTTCCCTTGATGAACTGCCGGTTGTAGATCTGGCCTGCACCGAAGAATACCAGCAGTGATAGCGCCGTGGCCGAAGGTGCATCCACCTCCACGTCCGGGGTGCTGCGTCTCCTCTCCGCGTGCGAGCTGCGTGCCAGCTCCCAGAGTGTCCGGAGCCAGGTGACCACCAGGGCCGGTACACCGCCTTCCTTTAGCGACTCCTCGCAGAGTTCCCCGAAGTAGCGGACCATCTCCTCGGCGTACTCTTCCCGGAAATCCTCCGGGTAGGCCACGAGCAGCTTGCGGTAGAGCCGGGCTGAGCCCCGTGCGGTCTTCTGATGTCTTTGTGAGAGATGGTCGTCCGGGTAGCTCATGTACTATCCCTCCTCCGGGGTGGGAGCGGTGTTGGGCAGCAGTCCGCGGCTCCGCGCCGTGCTCACGAGGCTCTCTAGCCTCTGCGCCTCCATCGAGGCTGCCTGCCTGCCCGTCCCCGTGATCCGGTAGTAACGGCGGCGCTCTTCGTGCCCGCTCCCCTCGGATCTCCCATCTTCTTGCTCCTCGGCCTCTACGATTAGCCCCTGTGAGATCATGCGCTTTATCGCCCCGTAAAGGGTGCCCGGCCCAAGTTTTACGCCGCCGCCGGTACGACTCTCCACCTCCCTGGCTATCCCGTACCCGTGCCGCTCCTCACCGTCGGACAAGGCGAGCAGGATGTCGAATACGGCCGGCGAGAGAGATGGGGACTCCTGTGGACCGTGTCGGGGGTCGCGCTCCCGGCTCATCTGCTATATGTCCCTACTCGATACATCGTTGCACGATATACTAATAGAGATTGGCCGGGCCTGCAATGGCGCGGTCGTGGGCGGTGTAGGTGGGTGTGAGCCGGCGTTTACCTGCCTAGCTGTGCGGGTATCCGTGTGGAGCGAGCGTTTAGAGGAGCAGATTTTGAGATACACCCAGTTTGGCGAGACGGACCTCGAGGTCTCGAAGATAGCCTTCGGCACCTGGCAGTTCGGCGGTGAGTGGGGCTCGACCGACGAGCAGGAGCTAGAAGGTGCGATCCGCAAGGCGCTCAACCTCGGCATAAACTTCTTCGACACCGCACAGGGGTACGGCTTCGGGGCGGCCGAGCAGGTGCTCGGCAAGGCCCTCGGCCCGGAGCTGAAAGAACGCCGCGAGAGCGTGGCGCTCGCCACCAAAGGCGGGCTCAGGATGGACGAGAGTGAAGGGCTCGTGCGCGACTCCAGCCCGCAGTGGCTCCGGCAGGGCGTGGAGGACAGCCTGCGGTACCTCGGCACGGATTACATAGATCTGTATCAGATCCACTGGCCCGACCCGGATACCCCGTTCTCCGAGACGGCCGGGGCGCTGGAGGAGATGGTCACGGAGGGCAAGATCCGGTACGTCGGCGCTTCCAACTTCGACGCGGAGCAGATGTCCGAGTTCGAGAGGACGCGCAAGCTCGACGGCCTGCAGCCGCCGTATCACCTCTTCCGGCGCGAGATAGAGCGCGACATCCTGCCCTACTGCGAGCGGAATGGGGTCGGTGTGCTCGTGTATGGACCGCTGGCGCACGGCCTGCTCTCCGGCAAGATGAGCCAGGATACTCAGCTAGACGAGGACGACTGGCGCGCGGGCAGCCCGCTCTTTCAGGGCGAGAACTTCCGGCGTAACCTGGAGAAAGTGGACGAGCTCAAGCAGTTCGCCGCAGAGCGCGGCCTGACCGTCGCCCAGGTCGCCGTGGCCTGGACTCTGGCGAACCCCGCCGTGGACGTCGCTATAGTCGGCGGCAGGAGGCCGGATCACATCGAGGGCACGGCGCCCGCCGGGGAAGTAGAGCTCTCCGACGAGAACCTGAGCCGTATAGACGAGATCATGCAGGACGCCGTCTCGGTCGGCGGACCGTCGCCCGAGGGCGGTGTGGAGGCCGGGGAGATCTAGGGACCTACCCGGCCTCTGCGCCGCTCTTTCCGGGGTGGGAGGCTCCACGGGTCCTGCGCCTCAAGGAGCCCGCTAGCCCCGAGGCGGCGACGCTGAAACCCAGCCACATCCAACCCGCCCCAAAGACGGCCCACAGCCCGGACCCTATCGTACCGAGCTCCCACACGAACGCCACGAGCCCGCATAGCGCCGCCGCCACGAAAGGCAGCGCCCCCCAGGCGGGGAGCGAGCCCCGCAACATCCCGGCAAGCCCCGTGACGAGCGAGCCGCCCGCGAGCACCACGAGCCCGGCACGGAACGTATAGTAGGCCGGGGCCAGCACCGTATAGGCCTCGTCCAGTCCCAGCCAGAACTGACCCACGACGCCCGCGACCACCATCAAGAGCCCGAGCAGCGTTACGCCCGCACCGGCCCGGGAAGGCCAGCCGGAGCCGAGCGCCCCGATCCATAGCAGGCCGACTACCCCCAGCGCCAGCGCGAGCGGCGCGGCGGGGAACAGCTTCCAGAACAGGTCGCTGCCTTCCTGCAGCCGGGACTCGGCGAGCACGACCCCGAGGGGAGAGACCGCCCACAGCGCGCCCCCTGGCAGGCAGGAGAGCGCCGCCAGCCACGAGACACCCTTTACCACTCTCGAAGCGAGACTCCCCATAGACGCGAACCTTTCCGGTGTGGCCCAGTACGCTTAGTAAGCCTAGTACAGTGGTGGCGGCTCGCCACCGGCGTCGGCGACGATGTAGTCCTCGTACATGCGGCGCACGATATCCCGGTTACCCGTGGAGACGTCGTCGTGCATCTCAGGGTCCTCTCGCAGATCGTAGAGCTTCGCCTCGGAGCCGTCGTTGAGGCAGAACATGGCGTAGTTTTCGTCCCGGCACCAGGAGTAGTTGTGGTAGCCGAGGCTGAAGTGCGGGCGCTCCATCTCTGGAGGGCCGCCTTCGAGTATCGGGGTGAGGTCCTGGCCGTTCATCTGCCCGGGCCGCTCGATACCTAGGGCGGAGAGCACCGTGGGGGCGACGTCGTGGGTGGAGGCGTAGAAGCTGCTGGTCCGGCCGGCGCCCTTGCCTTCCGGGTGCCGCACGTAGTAGACGATGTCCGTGATCTCGGGCCACAGCGCCTCGGGCACCTTGCTGACGTAGCCGTGCTCTCCGACGCCGACGCCGTGGTCGGAGAGCACGATCATCAACGTGTCCCGCATGAGCCCGAGGTCTTCCATCCGGTCCACGAGCTTGCCGAACCACTCGTCGGTCATCGTTACCTCCCCGGAGTAGAGGGCGCGCATCCTCTCCAGCTCCCGCTCGCTCAGATAATCGCTCCTGCCGGGCTCGGGGAATATCGGCTCGTAGCCCTCGATGGGCTCGCCGTACATGTTCGAGTACCGGGCGGGCGTATCCCAAGGTTCGTGCGGGTCGAAGTTGTCTATCATCAAATAGAAGGGCCGATCGCTATCCTTGGCCGTCTCCAGATAGTCCATGGCGCGCGAGAACACCCTCGGGGCGAAGTAGCCGTCCTCGTCGCGGTCCTCGGGGATATTTGCGAGGTACTGCCGGATGCTGTCCCGGGTGCCGGCGGCGTTGCCCGGCACGGCGTGGTTCTCGACCCGCCTCTCGGGGACTAGCGGCACCTTGTAGGCGTCGACGGCCTGACCGCGGACCTGCTCGAACACGTCGAAGCCCTGCTGGAAGTTATAGGAGGGCTTGAACTGGTGGAAGGTGTCGGTGATCAGGGCGGTCTCGTAGCCGTTCTCGGACAGTACGTCCGCGAGGGTGGTCTGATCCTCCGGGATCTTGCGCCATCCCGCCGGGCTGAAGGGCTCGCCCGGCGGCGGGGTCCAGCCTCTGAAAGGCCAGGTGCGCCTCCCGGTGTGGATCGCCCGCCGGGCGCAGATGGTCGGGATGGACTCGGGATAAGGCCGGGTAAATCGCAGGGAGTCTTCTGCCAGGGCGTCGAGGCTCGGGGTCTTTATCCACTCGTTGCCGTAGGCCCCGACGTGGTCCCGGCGCAGGCTATCCAGTATCACCACCACGACGTTCATTCTGGCTCCTCTGGTAGAGCGGCAACATTATAGGTCGGGAACGCCGGGCCGGCGAGTCCATGCAGTGTCTCGGTGGTTGCGGGGTGCCTCAAAAATCTCAATAGATCTCACTAGACTCGTACAGTGGTGGCGGCTCGCCGCCGGCGTCGGCGACGATGTAGTCCTCGTACATGCGGCGCACGATATCCTGGTTACCCGAGGAAATGTCGTCGTGCATCTCAGGGTCCTCCCGCAGGTCGTAGAGGCGGGCTTCGGAGCCGTCGTTGCGGACGGCGAGCGCGTGATCCTCGTCTTCCGCCCAGGAGTAGTTGCCGAAGCCGAGGGTGGTGCGGGAGCGGGGATGTTCCGGCTCGCCACCGGAGAGGATCACGCCGAGATCCTGCCCTTCCGTCTCCTGCTCGCCGCCGGCGACGCCGAGTATGGTCGGCGCGAGGTCCTGCAGGGAGGCCCGATAGCCGCTGGTCTGGCCCGCGCCCCGGCCCGAGGGGTGGCGGATGTACAGGACGTTTCCGGTAAGCTCCGGCCACAGGGCCTCTGGGACCTTGCCGGTGTAGCCGTGCTCGCCGAGGGCGACGCCGTGGTCCGAGAAGGCTATTAGCAGCGTCTCGTCCAGCAGGCTCAGCTCGTCCAGCTTGTTCACGAGCTCCCCGAGCCAGCGGTCGGTCATCGTCACCTCGCCGGCGTAGAGCTCGCGCATCCGGCGCAGCTCGGCCTCTTCCAGGTAGCCGCTCTCGCCGTAGTTCGGCACCGCCGGCTCCCGGCGGCCTATCGGATCCCCGTACATGCTTCTGTAGAGCTCCGGCGGGTCCCAGGGCTCGTGCGGGTCGAAGGAGTCCACCATGAGAAAGAACGGCCCCTCGACCTTGCTAACCTGCTCCAGGTACTCCATCGAGCGCCGGAATACAGTGGGGGTGAAGTGGTCTTCCTCGTCCGCGCGGGTCGCCTTGTTCGCCGTGTTCGACCTGCTTGCCCTGTTCGCCAGATGCTGGCGCGCCTTGCTCCTGGCGGCCTCGTCGTTGCCGGGGACGGTGAGGCGGTCCACCTCGCTCTCGGAGACGCTCGTGGTGGAGGCGAGGCGGTCGAGCTCCTGGCCCCGGATGAAGTCGAAGGCGGAGAAGCCCCGGTGGAAGTTCATCGAAGGCTCGAACTGCGGGTAGGTGTCGGTTACGAGGGCGGCGGTGTACTCGTTGGCGGTAAGCGTCTCGGTGAAGCTGCTCTGATCTTCTGGTATCCAGTACGAGCCCGCGGGGCGATTCCCGACCGCTGAGGGCCGCCAGCCCCTGAAGGGCCAGGTGCGGGTGCCGGTGTAGATCGTACGTCGCCCGTCCAAGGTGGGTATGGACTCCGGGGAAGGCCGGGTAAATCGCAGGGAATCTTCTGCCAGGGCGTCGAGGCTCGGAGTCTTTATCCACTCGTTGCCGTAGGCCCCGACGTGATCCCGGCGCAGGTTGCCGAGGTTGACCACTACCACGTTCATGCGCGAGCCGCCCTTTGGCAGGTAGGTCGCGTAGGTGGAGCCCGCGACGGCCGCGGAGCCGAGAAAGGCCAGTCCCGCCGTGCCGCCGGCGGCGGTCTTTATAAAGTCCCTGCGGGTGACGGTGCTCATCTCCGGGGCTCGTATCCCTTTCCGGTCTGTTTTTCTGTTTCCTTCGGTTTTTCCTATTTCGCGGTGTCGTCGGGCCTCTGGTCCGGTGGATTCTAACCGGGGAACTGCGGCCCTCAAGGGATATAGCAGAGCCTCCGGCCTATTACCAGTTGTCCGGGAGGCTCACGGAAGATTTCCCGGGCGCGGATCGGATAAAATGTGGTGGGTGGCCGTTGACGGCCCGCCGGTAGACGCCGAGAGAGGAGATGCGAATGCGCGAGAGGCTTGAGCGTCTGATACTGCTCCAGATCGGGGCGGCCGCCGCCACCCGGGACCGGATAGACCAGGCGGTCTCCGAGCTCGTGGAGCAGGGCAGGATAGAGCGTGAGGAGGGCCGGGGCGTGGTCGAGGACGTGATGCGCCGCGCGCGCGAGCGTTCCAGCGGGGCCCGGGGTGTAGTGGAGACCTCGGTGCAGCAGGGCCTCCGGGGCGCGGGCGTGCCCAACCGCGACGACTACGACGACCTCGTCTTCCGCGTCGAGCAGCTGGAGCACCGGCTGCGGGTGCTGGAGACCGGGGGCGGGGCGGCGTCGGCTCCGGGGCGCTCGGATGCCCCCGGTAACGGCACGCCGGGCGGAGACCCTCCGGCCCCGGGCCTGTAGGGACTGTAAGATCCGCCTCCTGTAGCCCGGCTTGGAGACCCCCTCCAACGCCGCCGGAACACCGGAGCGGCTGTACGAGGAGCGCCCCGACCCGTCGGAGGTGGTCCGCCAGGGAAACGTGCGGCGGTTCTCCCAGATCAGCCGCGTCCTCGTGCGGCACGGCTTCGGCTTCGTGTTCGACGTGCGGCGCGGCCGCCGCCAGAGCCTCGGGGCGCAGGAGATCCTCGGGCCTAACTTCGGGGTGCGGCTGCGGCGCACGCTCGAAGACCTCGGCCCGACCTTCGTAAAGTTCGGTCAGCTACTCTCGAGCCGCTCGGACGTGCTGCCCGAGGGCGTGCTGATCGAGATGGAGCGTCTGCAGGACGCGACCTCGCCGGTCTCGGTGGAGGTGGTGCGGGGCGTGATCGAGCGCGAGCTCGGCGCGCCGGTGGAGGAGGTCTTCGAGGGCTTCGAGACCGTGGAGCTCGGCTCGGCGAGCATCGGGCAGGTCCACCGGGCGACGTTGCGGAGCGGGGGTGAGGTTAGAGAGGTCGCCGTCAAGGTGCAGCGGCCCGAGGCCCGGAGCCGGGTGGAGTCGGACCTTGCGCTGATGCGGGATCTCGCCTCGTTTATCCACCACCGCTTCGGGGACCGGACCATAGTGGACGTGCGCGGCCTCGTGGCGGAGTTCGAGGTAGTGATCCGGCGCGAGCTCGACTACGAGGCCGAGGCCCGCAACGCCCGCCGTTTCGCCGCCAACTTCGCCGACACGCCGGTGGTGATCCCCGGCGTCTACACCGGGTACTCCACGGGCCGGGTACTCACGATGGAGTACGTCGCGGGCACCCGGTTTCACGACATAACCCCGCTATCGCTGCCGCCCGCCGAACGGCGCCGCGTCGCCGGGATGGGGGCGGATGCTATCTTCAAGATGGCCTTCGAGGACGGTTTCTTTCACGGTGACCCGCACGCGGGGAACCTGATCCTGACCCCCGGAGGCAACTTGGCTCTCCTGGACTTCGGGATGGTGGACTACATGAGCCGCGGCGACATAGACGCCCTGGGCCGGCTCTTCGTCTCCGTCATGCAGCAGGATGCGGAGGCGACCCTGCGCGGCCTCGAAGAGCTCGGCATCCGCTACTCGGCCCACGTCCGGTCCGCGCTCGTCCAGGATCTGCGGGAGTTTCTCTACAAGTACGCCGGTCTCTCCGTCGGGGAGGTGACCATAAGCCAGGCCCTGGGCGAACTGATCTCGCTCGCCCGCCGCAACCGGGTCTCCATGCCGCCGGTCTTCTCGCTAATGACCCGGGCCCTGGCGACGGCGGAGGGTCTGGCCCGCTCCATAGACCCCTCCCTGAACGTGTACGAGGTCGCCCGGCCCTACGCGCGCCGGCTGTTGCGGAGCCGCTACTCCCCCGAAGCCATCCACGACCGGAGCCGGGAGCGCGCCCTGGAGTACGCCCGCTACGCCGAGGACTATCCGCGTCAGATCCGGCAGGTCCTCGCCGAGCTCTCTGACGGCGAGATGCAGGTTCGCCTCAAGCACGGCGGCCTGGACGAGCTTACCGGGGAGGTGGACGTGCTCGCCAACCGGCTCGTGTTCGCGCTCATAACCGGGGCCCTGCTCGTCGGCTCCTCCATGCTCGGGGCGTTCGACCGCGGCGGCCCGCAGGTGCCGGTTCTCGGCGTGCCGCTCGTGGCCTTCGCCGGCTTCTCCATCGCCCTCGTGCTCGGGGGGATACTCCTTTTGCTCATCCTGCGTGACCGGAGGATATAGCCCGTGCACAGCTCTCGTACAGCTCGTGAGTTACCGGGAGGAACCGGAGGGCACGCAGGGCAGCCGGAACTTGCCCGAGCGATGCTAGAATCAAGTCGTGGAGACGACCAACAAACATGATGTGATCCAGGAACAGCTGGAGGCGGTTGACGGCAAGGCGCGTCCCGGCAAGGACGCAGGCTCCGAGGTCACCATCTCCTCGCTTATAGAGAAAGTGGCCTCCTACAGCCCGGAGCCAGAAGAGGAGATGATCGCCCGCGCCTACCGCGTGGCGCACTCCTCGCACCGGGGGCAGCACCGCAAGAGCGGCGAGTCCTTCGTCCATCATCCCCTCTGCGCCGCCGACCTGCTCGCCGACCTGCGCCTGGACCCCGTGACCATCTCGGCTGCCCTCTTGCACGACGTGCTCGAGGACACCGAGGTCACCAAGGAAGAGCTCGAACGGGATTTCGGCACCGAGGTCGCGGACATGGTCGACGGCGTTACCAAGCTAAAGCGGCTGCCGTCGGGAAATCTCGAAGAGGCGCAGGCCGAGAGCCTGCGGAAGATGATCGTGGCGATGAGCAAGGACGTGCGCGTCATTATCATCAAGCTCGCCGACCGGCTGCACAACATGCGCACCCTGGACTACTTAAAGCGCGAGACCCAGCTAAAGAAGGCGACGGAGACGCTGGAGATCTACGCTCCGCTCGCCCACCGTATGGGCATCTACTCCTTGAAGTGGGAGCTAGAGGACCTCTCCTTCGCGACCCTCCACCCCCGGCGCTACGAGGAGATAAAGCGGCTCGTCGCCGCCCGCCGGGGCGATAGGGAGTCCTTCATAACCGGCGTGGCCGAGGAGCTTCAGGAGCACCTCGGGGAGGCCGGGGTCGAGGCCGAGGTGCACGGGCGGGTCAAGCACTTCTACTCCATCTACAACAAGATGGTCCGCCGCAACAAGGAGTTCAACGAGATCTACGACCTCGCCGGCCTCAGGGTCGTGGTGGACTCCGTGCGCGACTGCTACGGGGCGCTGGGCGCTATCCACTCGACCTGGAAGCCCATACCCGGGCGGTTCAAGGACTACATCGCGATGCCCAAGTTCAACATGTACCAGTCGCTGCACACGACGGTAATGTCCAACGAGGGCAAGCTCCTGGAGATCCAGGTCCGAACCCGCGAGATGGACGTGACCGCCGAGTACGGCATCGCCGCGCACTGGATGTACAAGCACGGCGGCGACGGCGAGGTCGACCGCCTGAAGTGGCTCAAGAGCATGCTCGAGTGGCAGAAGGAGACCACCGACTCCTCGGAGTTCATGGAGTCCCTGAAGGGCGAGCTGATAGCAGACGAGGTCTTCGTCTTTACCCCCAAGGGCGACGTGCAGAGCCTGCCCTCCGGGGCGACACCCCTGGACTTCGCCTACCACGTCCACACCGAGATCGGGCACCACTGCGTCGGGGCCAAGGTGAACGGCCGCATCGTGCCGCTGGACTCCGAGCTAGTCTCGGGCGACCGGGTCGAGATCATAACCAGCAGGTCCTCGGCGGGGCCGAGCCGGGACTGGCTCACCGTCGTGCAGAGCGGGCGGGCGCGGAACAAGATCCGGCAGTTCTTCAACAAGGCCGACCGCGAGGACAACCTGGCCTCGGGCCGCGAGAAGGTACAGACCTACCTCAAGAAGCGTCACGCCCCCAAGGTCTCCCAGAGCGTGTGGAAGGAGGTTTCGGAGAGCGCCGGGTATCCTGGCCCTGACGACATGCTCGCCGCCGTGGGCGCGGGCGCGGCCTCCGCGGAGGGGGTGGCGAATCGGCTGCTCGACCGGGTGCAGCCGGATAAGGACGGGGGCGGCGAGGAACATTCGGAGAACGGCAAGCGGCCCGGCTCCGCGCGGGGCGGCGAGAGCCCGGCCAAGACGCCGCTGCCGCTCCGGGACGGCGTGGACGGGGGAGACGGTACCGGCGAGGAGACCGGCGTGCGGGTGGTGGGGTCGAGCGGCGTCCTCACCCGGCTGGCCCGCTGCTGCAGCCCGATGCCCGGCGACGACATAGTGGGCTACGTCTCGCTCGGTCGCGGGGTGGTGGTGCACGCCGCGGGCTGCGCCAACGCCCGGGCGCTGGGCCATCGCGACCCCGAAAGATTCGTCGAGGTCGAGTGGGCCTCGGGGAGCGGCAGGCTGTTTACCGTGGAGCTTCTGGTCGAGGCGCTGGACCGGATGCACCTTCTCAAGGACGTGACGTCCACCATCTCCGACGCGAACGTGAGCATAATGTCGGCGAGGGTGGATACCATCGAGGATCGCACGGCCTTGAGCCGGTTCGCGTTCAAGGCGGCGAGCCTGACGCACGTGGACGAGATACTCCGCAAGGTACGCGACATCCCGGACGTCTACGACGCGTACCGCGTCTCCCGAGACGGCACCCCGCTGGAGAATTAGCCAGAGAACTTTAGAGAGCGGGAGCCCGGGGCGGCTCTCGCTGCACCGAGCGTCGGGTATATCGAGTATTCAGGTCACTAAAACAGGAGGGACCAGATGTCGGAGATACAGCAGGTTGCCCTGGACATGGGCGGGTTCGGCGTGAACGCTTACGTCATACACGCGCCCGAGGGCGACATAATAGTGGACGCCGGGGCCGAACCGGAGAGGATCCTGTCCGCCGTCCGCCAGCCCGTCGCCGCGATCCTCATTACCCACGGGCACGCGGACCACGTCGCCGCGCTCGACGACGTACGCCGCGAGACCCCGGCCCCGGTCTACGCCCACCCCGACATAGACGCGGAGATCGGCGTGTACGAGCCGCTTTCCGACGATCAGGAGCTAAAGATAGCCGGGCAGACGTTGCGGGTGATCCACACCCCAGGCCACGAGCCGGGCTCGGTGACGTTCGTGGTGGAGAACGAGAGCCGGGACCAGCTCGTGGGCGACCTAGTGCTGCCGGGCAGCGTCGGCCGCACGGACCTTCCGGGCACCTCCTGGTCAGACATCTCGGACTCCGTACGCCGGGTGATGCCGCTGTGGACCGAAAGCACCCGCCTGTACTGCGGCCACGGCGACGTGCTCGTGGCCCACGACGAGCTAGAGACCAACCCGTACCTGCCGCTCGGGATAGTTCAGGGGTAGTGTAGTGGCCGATTTTCAAAGCTCTCAGAGTTCTCAGAGTTACCGGGCCCCGAAGGGCACCTACGACGTGGTCCCCGGCGCTGCGGACCGCGACCCGCACCTGCGGCCGGAGATGTGGGCCTGGGTCGAGTCCATCGCCCGCGACACCTTCCGGCGCTACAACTACACCGAGGTCCGCATGCCGCTCTTTGAGGAGACGCGCCTCTTCGTGCGCGGCGTGGGGGAATCGTCGGACATAGTGAGCAAAGAGATGTTTACCTTCACCGACCGCGCCGGGCGGGAGCTATCCCTGCGGCCCGAGGGCACCGCCGGCGTCGTCCGTTCCTACGTCGAGCACTCGCTGGACAAGCTCGCCCAGCCTCTCAAGCTGTGGTACGTGGGACCGATGTTTCGCTACGAACGTCAGCAGAAGGGACGCTACCGCCAGCACGTCCAGCTCGGCGCGGAGGCGCTCGGCTCGGATGACCCGCTGATGGACGTCGAGGTAATGGCGCTCTTGTACGACATCCACCAGGCGGCCGGCGTGCTGGAAGAGGTCATACACGTGAACAACCTCGGGGATCTCGCCACGCGCCAGAGCTACGTTCCGGAGCTCAAGGCGTACCTCGACAAGCACCGTTCCGACCTGGACCCGGACTCCGTGGCCCGGCTGGATACCAACCCCCTGCGTACCTTCGACTCCAAGGATCCGGGCACCCAGGCGCTGCTCGCGGAGGCGCCGTCCATAGAAGACTTCCTCACGAAAGATGCCTCGGCGCACTTCGCCGCGGTCCGGCAGGGGCTGGACGCCCTCGGCATCCCGTACCGGGTGGACGACCGGCTGGTGCGCGGCTTCGACTACTACACCCTGACCGTCTTCGAGGCCAAGAGCCCGGTGCTCGGCTCCCAGGACGCCGTCGGCGGCGGCGGCCGCTACAACGGACTCGTGGAGGAGATCGGAGGTCCCGACACGCCCGGTATCGGTTTCGGCAGCGGGGTCGAGCGGGTGCTGATGGCCGCCGGAGGGCCCTCGGACGTACCGGGCGTGGACGTGTACTTCGCCGCTCTCTCCGAAGACGCCCGGATGCCCGCGCTCTCGCTCGCCGGCGCCCTGCGCCGGGAAGGGGTGGCCTGCGAGCTGGACTACGCCGGACGCAGCGCCAAGGGCCAGCTAAAGCAGGCCGACCGCTCCGGAGCCTCGTGGACGGTGGTTATGGGAGAAGAGGAGTTAGCCTCCGGTGTCGCAAAGTTGCGAGATATGAGTACGGGAGAGGAAGGCAAAATTTTCATCTCCGGCGGACACGAGGATATTCTGCGGGCGGTGTCCGGCTAGCCGTGGCCGCAGAGGTGCCGCAGGTTCTCATCGAGGCGCTGCGCGAGGCGCGGTCCGTGGCGGTCTTGACCGGGGCCGGAATATCCGCGGAGAGCGGGGTCCCTACCTTCCGCGACGCCCAGACCGGGCTCTGGGAGCACTACCGGCCAGAGGATCTCGCCACCCCCGAAGCCTTTGACCGAGACCCCGGGCTGGTGTGGCGCTGGTACGCCTGGAGACGAGAGCTGGTCGGCGGCGTGGAGCCGAACGCCGGGCACCGGGCGCTGGCGGAGCTCGAAAGCCTCGTGCCGCGTTTCACCCTGGCGACCCAGAACGTGGATGGCCTGCACCGCCGCGCCGGTAGCCACAACGTGCTTGAGTTGCACGGCGACATCTCGCGCACCATCTGCTCGCGGGAGCGTCTTACCAGAGACCCTGAAGGGCTTGAAGGAGAACCGCCCTCTTGCCCAGAGTGCGGAGCCTACCTGCGCCCGGACGTCGTGTGGTTCGGGGAGGCGCTACCGGTCGAGGCATTCGAGACCGCTCAGGAGGAAGCCCGCGAGAGCGACTTGTTTCTCTCAGTCGGGACCTCCAGCCTCGTGCAGCCCGCCGCATCCCTGCCGCAGGCCGCACTCTCGGGAGGAGCCACGGTCGTCGAGGTGAACCCGGAGCCCACGCCGCTCACGCCCCATGCAGACTACACGTTGCGGAGCCCGGCCGGCGAGGCGCTCTCCGCGCTGGTCGCGGCGTATAAGAACAGCGTATAACAGGGCGCGGTGCACTCTAGCCAGCGGGATCGTAAGGTTCTGCAAGCGCAGCCAAGCGCAGCCAAACGCAGCCGGTCCCGATTAGAAGTACGTCCGGTTATCCTCCAGACCAGTATCCGTCTCCGCACACCCTCAACGCCATCCGACGTGTCTTTCCCCGGGGTTTGATGGGCTGGATGCGTGCGGTTATACTAGCCCGAAAGTGCATAAAGATGTTGGCACTTACGAGTGTATGAAAAGCTAGATAAGCCCGGACTGACCGGGAGTACCGGCGGAGCCTATTGGTAGAAAGAAGGTAGCATAAGTGGCGGAGACCGAGTCTGATCCGGGCGGGATCTGGATCCACTCCGGGTATCCGGTTGTTAGCCTCGGGCTGACGGAGGTACTCAAGGGGGAGGCGGAGGTGCACCCCGGATACGGCCCTCCAGAGGGCTGGGATCCACACTCCATAATCTATTATTGTTGTGATGCCGAAGAACCGGCGGATGAAATTCGCAGCCTGCGTTCCAGGTATCCAGAGGCTTGCTTACTGGCCTTTGGCATGCACGCACAGCTTCCATTAGCCAGAGCCGCGCTCGGTGCCGGGGCTCACGGATTCATTCACGCCGGTATGCAGCCAAACGAGATAGTCCGGGCCCTCAACGTCGCCCGTAAAGGAGAGGTCGTGGTGCCGCGAGAACTGCTCAAGGGGTTGGTCGAGGAGAAAGCCCCCGTGGATCTCGCAATACTCACCTCCAGGCAACTGGAGATCCTGAGGCTCGTCTCCGACGGGCTGACAAACTCCCAGATAGCCCAACACCTTTATCTGTCGGAGTTCACGATAAAGCAGCATCTGCGTTCAGCGTTCAAGACCCTCGGGGTCCGCAATCGTACCGAAGCGGCGATACTCTTCCGCAGCAACCCGCTCTAGAAAAGACACCACGGGGATTTTTGGCCAACATGTCGTGCCTCATGTCCAGGAGGTGACCGCCCGGCACTTTGGTGTTTGAAGAGCTTCTAGCACCAGGATGCACGTTAGGCTATCTTAAGTGCCTTTTTGAGCCCCCTAGCGCCTTTCCAGATTACACCGCTCTACAACTCGGGTTAAATCTCAGCGTTAAGATCCTCCCGCCCGCCCCGGCACCGGCGGCCGGCTAGTTGGCGTGCATCGCGGCGTGCAGCGGCCAGCGTACGCTGCGGAAGCGTGACTCCGACTCTCGGGGCCAGATAGGGATACTGCTGGAGAGGCTATGCTAAGGAGAGCCGCCCTGCTAGATAGGAGAGACGGCTTGGCGGAAACGAGTCCGCGGGTAGGAAGAGGCTACATCTCCCTCCGATGGGAGCGGGCTTTGGGTGAGGGGACGTGGAACGGATGACGCCCAAAGGCCCAGAGACTCGACGGAGGCGGGCCGTGATGGCGGCTTTGTTCTTGGGCGGTGTCACGCTCGGATACGGGGCGGGCTCGGTCCACCGGTTTCTCGGTGCGAGGAGCCTGCATTACACGGCGCAACCAAGGGGCGACGAACCTTTCGCCAGTCTCGCCCTGAGCAAGCCAGGCACGATGTTCGTACTGGATGGCGGTCTCACCGTACGCCATGCCCTGCCCGCCGTGCAGGAGGTTCTGGGACACAGCCCCGGGCAGATGACCGGTCGCAAGCTTACTGATTACCTGCATCCGGCAGACATTGGTCGCTTTACGAGCGAGAGAGGAAAGATGACGGCGGAGGTGGTGGACTTTAGAATGCGCCACGCCGACGGTTCCTGGTGCGGATTGCAGGCTACCAGGGTCGTTCCCAGAGACGAGCCGGCCGGTGACGGAGGAACGTACCGCGTGCGCTTGCCAGAAGACCCCGGAGTACGGAATGCGCCGCCCCGTCCGGTGCTCTGGCGTGATCCACAGGATCCCGGAGATATTCTGGACGGCCGGGAGATTTTCGTGGACCGCATCGAGAGCGTCCTCGCCCACGATGACCGGCATGCCCGGCACCTCGAGAGCACGACCCTGATACTCCTCGGGATAGATACCTTTGAGGCGGTCGACGACGCTTTGGGGCTCGCCGTAGGCGACCAGATGCTTTACGTGGCCGGTATGCGGCTGCGGTCTTGTCTCAGGCCGGAAGATACCCTGGCCCGGGTCGGGCGCGGTGAGTTCGGGGTGCTCCCCGGTAAGGGTTTTGAGGTGGGTAGCGCAATCCGCCTCGCGGAGAGAATCTCGGAGAGCCTGAAAGAGCCTATACTGCTCGGCGGACGAATGCTCCACATCACGGCCAGCGTAGGGATAGTTTCCAGCGAGGCGACGGGTCTGGGATCCGGCGAAGACTTTATGGCTGCCGCAGCCTCCGCCGTACGGGGAGCCCGCGAAAACGGCGCCGGCTACGAGATATTCGGCGGGTACGCCTCCGAAGCGGATCTCGAACGTCTCAAGCTGGAAGGCGACCTGTGGCGGGCGGCCGAGCGCGGCCAGCTTGCACTCAGCTATCAGCCGCAGGTGGACCTGGAGAGCGGGGAAGTCGTCGGGGTAGAGGCACTGTTGCGCTGGGAGTATCCCCGGCGCGGTACCGTAACCCCGGAGGAGTTCATAGATCTGGTGGAGGACACGGGTCTGATCGTACCAATCGGGACCTGGGCCCTGAGAGAGGCTTGCCGGAGCGCGGTACGCTGGAGGCAGAATACCGTGTTCGGCAGGGCGCTTATCAGCGTCAACCTGTCTGCCAGGCAATTTCAGCAACCCGGTCTGGCCGAGGAAGTATCGTCTATCATGGAAGAGACGGGGATAGAGCCCGAGAGGCTCGTGCTCGAAATCACCGAGAGCCTGCTGCTCGACGACACGCCATACATCGCGGAGAGCCTGCAGAAGATCAAGGGCCTCGGTGTGAGGCTGGCGCTCGACGATTTTGGCACCGGCTACTCCTCGCTCTCTTACCTGCAGAGAATCCCCGTGGACTACCTCAAGATAGATCAGTCTTTCGTCTCCGGGCTAGAAGATGGGGGAGAAGACGCCCCGGTATTCCTGTCTGCTATCGTGGAGGTAGCCAGGACCCTTGGTATAAAAACCATAGCCGAAGGCCTGGAGACAGAGGCTCAGGTCGAACGGCTCCGGGAGCTACGCTGCGACATGGGCCAGGGATACTATTTCGCAAGGCCCATGCCGGAGGAGGAGGCGTACGGGCTCGTAGGGAGTTCGCTCCACGACCAGGGCCCCGAAATATCCCCCGAGGACTGGAGAACAGAGTGAACGCTGTAGCGGTCCGCGAGTTCTTGCGGGTCACCGGGGCGCAGGCCAGAGGCGCAACTTGACGGAAGAGCCGGGAACTATCCTGTTTGTCTGTACGGCCAATATCTGCCGGAGTCCGATGGCCGAGACCATATTCGACGTTCTCGCCGGAGAGCGCGAGCTGCCCTACCGCGCCGAGAGCGCAGGTGTCTCGAACTTTGGCGGTGCACCGATGTCTTCCAACGCCCGCGAGGTGCTCCAGGAAGCCGGTATCCCTGCGAGCGACCATCATTCCAGAGAGGTTACCGAGGAGATGGTGCGGAAGTCCCGCCTGGTGCTCGTGATGGGCCCCCGTCACGCCACGGAGCTCTCGCGCAGGTTCGGGGACACGGAGAAGGTCCGACTCTTGCAGGAGTACGCCTCCGGAATAAGGGATGGCCGGGAGCTGCCTGACCCCTACGGCCAGAGTATCCTCACCTACCGGGCATCTATGCGCCAGATCTTCGAGTGTGTCGAAAGCGTCGTGGACAGGCTGGACCGGGAGCGCCCGTGAACAGGTAACCGGAGCCCAGCGGGGCTCAGGATGAGGTCAAACGTCCGTACACCGCTCTCGCTCTCTCGGCCAGGGGCTTGACCTCCGGACCCTCTAGGGCTTCTCTTAGCTTCGCCTTTCTCTCCTCCTTTGCCCTAGAAGGCCGGGAGATGCGCTCTTCGGCGACCTTTTCGCGCTTGCGCCGGTGCGCCTCCTCTATGGTGGCGAAGACTTCCTCCACATTCGACTCGTCGTGCTGGAAAGGGAGAAATCCGGTCCCGTAACGCTCGTTTACCCGCTCTATAACGGCGCCGTAGTCTCCCGTGACCTGTTCAAAGGAGGCGAGCACGAAGCTATCGCGGTAGTCCTCGGCGGCCTCGTAGAATGATATGTAATGGAGAAAAGCCTTGGAGAGCGAGATCCGGGGTTCGCGTATTACGAGAGACAACGCCGCTTCGGTGGGTTCCCGGATCAGCACCACACACGGTATCCTCCAGCAGGCGGCCCGTATTACCTGGGCGGGTGCGTGGAGATGGTGGGCCGGGCGTACCTTTTCTCCGCCACTCTCCCTCTGGGCCTGTTCGAAGGCGTAAACGGCGAAGGTGTTGCCGGATCTTGGAAAGCCTTCTATCACGATCCTGGTCTGCCGGTCCACCAGCAGCTCTCGGTAGGCTGGACGCGCGCCGTAGAGGCTGAAGAACAACCGGGGATGCTCCCCTACATACCGCCGTAGGCCGTCGCTGACATCTATCACGCCGTCTCCTTGTAGGGTTTTGCTATATCCTGCCTCGTCAATCTTGCCAGGTCCATTCGCTCGTATGAATCGGGCTCGCCATGATCGAGGGTAGCCGAAACGCTCCATACTGGGAGCTATCATCCACTTTACAGTAGCATTCTGAGCTTTCGCCTATCGTGAGCAGAGTGTCACCTCTGAGGACTTGTGACTCTCTTGTGACGAAGACCTGGATCTGGATACTGTCTACACCGTCTACGTCTTGCTTCTTAAACCAGGTGGAGAGCGTTGTATCTTGCGAAGACCGATTGCCTAACGGTAGCCGTTCGGTCTCAGTAGCCCCATTCCTCGTCTGGGTAGTATAGGTCCGACACCGGGTGGGTCAACTCGTACACCCGCTCTACCTCTTTTTCGGAGAGGCTTCTTTGCCACTCCGAGATGTTCGCGACGCTGTTCCGCTTGAGCTGGTGAGCGGTACCCTCCGGGGCGCTGACCGGGTTGGCGCTGCGAGTGTAGCTTTTCACCTTACTCTCGACGGCGGCGGTCCACTCTAGCCCCAGCTTCTCGTACAGATCCTTGAGCTGGGGGATCGGATCTCTGGAGAGGTCCTCATGCTTTTTGAGGAGCCAGCCAGGGTTTTTCTCCAGATAGTGGGAGAGGACCCCATACAGGCAGAGCCAGATGATCCCCGCCTGCTCTACTACATCGTCCGGCGCGCTTGTGAGCTTTGACCTATACGGCTCCAGGAGGTCGCGCATAAGCATCTCCTGCCCCAGAAAGTGTTCGAAAGGATGGGTCCAACCCAGACGCTTGAGGCTTGCGGCGAACGCTGCCGGGTGGCGTATCAGTACGACTAACTCTAGCTCGAAGTTACTCGCGAGCCAGTTACTGGAAAGTGCCGCTATCGGGTCTTTGACGATCAGACGTCCGTGCCTTAGCGGGGGAAGCCAGTGCTGCGGTTGCCCTTTGAGAAACACCTTCCTGGCGCGGCGATCCAGGACCTTCTCGAAGGCTTTCAGAGCGGCCTGCTGCGGCAGGGCCGGGGCGTAGGTAAACCACTGCTCCGCCATCCCGTCGAGGGAGTAGGCCCAGGGCTCTATGTTGAAAGGCTCATGGGCAACGAGCGTATTGTCAGCGAGCGATAGCATGTTAGCCAGCCACGTGGAGCCCGAGCGATGAGAGCCGGTTACTAGTATTGGGCTTGACTCCTGCGCTAATGGCACGGCTGTCTCCTCGTTTTCTACGCCCCACTCCAGCGTCGCGAGTGTAACCGAAACCATATGGAGATACAGAGCTTCTTACAGAATTAGCCTACTTGTGCGCGTGGACCCGTCTCCATTGGGGGAGCATCCCCAGCTTGCGCCGGAGTATGGCGGGCTCGAGAAGATCGTAGAGGATTCCATAACCGGCTCGACCAAGGTCGGAGCCCGTACCCTGAGCCGAGGTCTTTACGGAGTCTAGTTCTTCTAGCAGGACATCCAGGTCATATCCCATTACCGCCGCGCGTTCGGGGCCGAGCCATCGCAGGTACCGGCGGCACCACGCCTTACGAAAAGGGTTGCCGAGGCTCTCTCGCCATCGTTCAAGGGGCTCTCTTACCACCCGGCCATAGCCTCGGGTCCCGGATGGATCCCCCTTGCGCCCCTTGAGCTCCACGGAGCTGAAGGTCTCCAGCATAGAGCCGTCGAAGGGCAGATCCAGGTAACCGAAGACCTTGTGCCAGGATTCTTCCGGGGCGGTGACGAGGTCCTCGTAGCGTACGGCGCATACGCGATCACTGTTCGCCTCACAGGCTGCCACGAGGTTCTCCAGGCCGTCGAAGAGATCCACCTTGTGCCGGTAAAGGTTCCACCGGCCCCCGGCCCAGGTCTCGATCATGGAGGCCGCCACGGCCAGCGGGTTACGCCACAGAAAGACGAACTTCGCATCCGGGAAGGCCGCGAGTATCTCGTCTACGATTAGATGATAGCGTGGTGTCTTGTCGAGGAAGTATCGCGTACCCTCGGGCGAGACGCCCTCGTAGAGCTTCAAGACCATCTCCCTCAGTCCCGCTACGTACTCCTCGCGTCCACCGGGTAGATAACCGTAGAACTCCTCGACGGCCGACGCAGCGGCGACGTGATCGTACTCGGCGTAGGCCCCGCGATACTTCAGCGTGTAGAGTTGCGGCAGCAGTAGCCAGGGCTCAGGCGTGGAGTGTATCTCGGGATGTGCGGCCAGGATACGCTGGGCCAGCGTAGAGCCCGACCGGGGCAGAGAGAGGAGGAATACGGGTCCTGGCCCCCCGGTCCCCTGAGCCGGACTACCAGTCAACGTTCTCCTCGTAGCCGAGCTCGACAAGCAGCGGGCCGGCCACCTCTTTGGCAGCTTCCCGGTGCTCCGGGGCGAAACCGTCTTGCCAGCCCCCGGCCTGACCCTTCCTGAACGTCCGACCTTTCCCAAAGAGCCCGCCGCATACCTCTTCTAGCCTCTCCTCCCCGAGCTCGATTCCCAGATGTTCTGCGACCCGCTGCGTCGCCCGTCGCTGTGCCCCCTCATCGCCGCCACCCTCAGGGCCGACGAGCTCCTCGAACTTTACGAGCGCTGCGCCCGCCTGGCGCTCCCAGTCGAGGAACCTACGGTAACGCTCGTCGAGAGACAGCAGCGGATAATCGCCGAGCCAGCCGCCCCGGATGGAGTACATGAGACGCTCGTGGTCGTCGGCGAGGGCCATGTACTGCTCAAAGGCCTGGTGCCGGGGCCTCTCCTGCAAGTAGCGCATGTGGGAGAGCGCGGTATCCCGGGGGTCGCGCAGGATGCACACCATCTCCATGTTCTGCTCGCGCAGTAGCTCCCCGAACCCCGGGCTGTAGACGCAGTGGGCGCTTACCACCGAGCCTCCCGGCACCTGGCCCAGACGGCGGCCGAGCCACCGGCGGCTCGCCTCGCGCGGAGAGTCCACGCCGAGGGTAACCTTCTCGCGCCCGCTCGTTCTTACTGCCCGGCGCACCAGGGGCACGCGTCCGCCCTCTACCAGATAAGGGCCGATGCCGAGGAACTTGCCCGGCTCGCGGGTGCCCAACATCTTCTGAAAGGTCTTGCTAGACCAGAAAGGCCCGGCACCGGATACGGAGGTCGGTTTCAGCCCGCCAAAGTCCACCAGGTCCAGACCGAGCAGCGTCATCAATCGTAGCAGCAGATGGGTCCCGCTCTTCGGTACGGAGTTCGCGATCACTCTCATCTCCAGGCTCCTTTACCTCTCTCCAACGTCTGTTTAAAGCCACCAAGTGTTGGTAACTATAAGATCAAGTTTTCTGACTCTGCAAGGGTCATCTCCGTTTAAGCACCTTTAGCACGGGGGCCACCGAGAGGTTGACGTGGGTCCAGATCCCGGTCTTCCACTTGGCGGCTAGCACCATCAGGAGGCTCTGGAAGATCACGGACCCCGCAGAGACCGATGCAACCCCGGCGGCCCCGTAGGCTTGTACGGCCCAGATCGCCCCGACGAAGAAGAGGACCCCGCTCAGGATGGAGATCCACATGATCAAGGTCTGATTGCCGGTCATCTGGAGCGTGAGCCCGCACGAGCCGGACACCACGAATGCGAGCTTGCCGAGGCTGAGTAGCGCGAGCACCAGGGCCCCGCCCGCATAAAACTCTCCGTACACGAGGCCGAGTATCGGGCCGCCAGCGAGGGCGAAGAGCGCGAGCGCGATCACCGACGGTATCCCGGCGAGCGTGGCGAAAGGCCGTAGCATGCCCTCCAGGCGCCCCCGCTCGCCCTGTGCGTACATCTCCGCTATGACCGGCGGCAGGACGGCGTTGACCACCAGTAGCGGCATGGTGACCAGCGCAACGAATCGGGAGGCCGCGCCGTAGATCGCAACCTCCTCCCCGGAGCCGAAGGCTCCCACTATCCACAGGTCCGACTGGGTTAGAAAGAAGACGGTAATGTTGTTTATGAACAGCGGGGCGGAGACCCCCAGCACCTCCCGGACAGACGCCTCGCCTCTACCCGAACGGGTCGAGCCCACAGAGCGCATCCTTACCCTGAGCGCCAAGACCGACATGAACGTGGTGACCGAGGCAGAGCCGACCATTACGAGCATTACGGTCGTCAGGTCGGTCTCCCCGCCCGCGAGCCACACCGTGGCGAGGGCGAAGATCAGCATCACCCGCATTATCAGGCCCGCGCTGTTCCCGCCGGTCGCGACGCCTCCAAAAAGCGTGGCGAGCCGGATGTCGTGAAAACCCCGGAAGGTCTCGGCAAAGAGTTCCTGCACGGTGGAGAGCGCGATCCAACCCGCAACCAGCCCGGTTACCGCGACCAGCGCCGGAGATCCGAAAAGCCTCTCGGCGATTAGCGGACCGATTAGCAGATAAGCCCCGCTGCTCACGAGCGCCCCGGCCACCCCGATGCCGATCACCAGCGCCACGATGCGGCGGGCCCGATCCCGGCGTTCGAGGCCAAGTGCCTCTGCCACGAACCGGACCGCCGACCTGTTCAGCCCGAAGCACCCTACTATCGCGCCGAAGGAGACGATACTCAGGGCCAGAAAGTATGCTCCAAGCTCCCCGGGTGAGAGCATCCGGGCCAAGATGACGTTCGTCGTGAGCCCAATAACCGACGCCCCGACCTTGCCCCCAAGGGCCCAGGCGCTGCCGGACAGTAGCCGGTTCCTGAGCGAAGAGATGCCTGGTGGACGTGACTCAGAGCTCACGGTGTACCGCCGTCCGGGCACATGCCGGCCCTGCTATGGCCTTCGTGTCCGAGAGCTTCATAACCCCCAGCATAATAATCCAAACCCATCACCGGGAGCCGGAAGCGGGTCACCGGGGAGTTTGCCGAATCTTTACTACTTTGGTGCTACCCAAGCACGCACGTTGGGACGGCACTTTGCACCGTTTAACGTGCATTTAACCGCTTTTACCCCGATAAGCCCTTTAACGAGCCCGTCATACAGGATTACATGGCTCTCATAGGTTCTCAGGGAAGAGTATGAGCTGACTCTATTGATTCTCGAGCGCGGGCGCGCCGGTTGTATGCGACAGGAGCAACGTGGAACAGCGATTACGCCAGGCTGATGTAACTTTAGTCCCAACGAGGGTAGAGAGGTCGTTTGGTCATCAGACGAACCTCTTTAAGCAGGCGTGGCGGTGGCGTCTGGCGGTATGTGGCTTGCTCTGTTCGGATCTCGTGCTGGCGTCGCTGATTTGGTGGGCCGCCTACGTTCTGCAAGGGGCTCTGGGTCAGGGAGAGTTATCCCAGAGCTCCGTGGTAGCCATAGTGCCCTTAACTGCCGTCTGGATCGGCCTCCGCGCCCTGGTGGGGCTGTATCCAGGGTACGGTCTGGACTCCGTCCACCAGCTAAAGCGTCACACGAACACGGTGCTCGCCTCCGGTGGCACGATAATCGTCTTCGCGACCATGTTCCAGTTCGTGGACACCCTCTCGCGCCTGATGCTCTTTACGGGCTTGTTCGGGCTCCTGGTGCTTTCTCCCCTAACTCGCCACGCGACGAAGGCGATGCTCCGGCGTCTCGGGGTGTGGGGCAAGCCGGTGGTGATCATGGGCTCCGGCGACAACGGCGGGCGTACCGCCAAACTTCTGAGAGAGGAATGGGAGCTCGGATACCACCCCGTTGCCCTGCTCGACTATAGCCTAAAGGAGTATGACGGGCACCTGACGGAAGAGGGTTTTCCCGACGGCGAGAGCACCCTTCTCGACACGGCGGGGCTGGCCCGCAAAAGCGGCGTGGAGACCGTGCTGTTCGCCATGCCCCACGTGCGCCGGGAGCAGCTCTCCGTGCTCGTTGGCTGGGCCAGCGTCAACTTCCGGCATGTCCTGATCATGCCCAACCTCGCCGGCATGACGAACTCCGCCGTGGTTGCCCGGGACCTGGCAGGAAACCTCGCCGTCGAGGTCAGGTACAACCTGCTGGACCCGTGGGCGCTCCGGCTCAAACGCGCGCTGGATATCTTATTGACCGTGCTCGGCGGGGTAGTGCTCCTGCCGCTGCTGGCACTTTTGGGCCTGCTCGTGTACCTGGACTCTCGTGGCGGCAAGGTATTCTACAAGGACAAGCGGATGGGGCGGGACAACCGGTTATTCTCGTGCGTGAAGTTCAGGACAATGGTGCCGGACGCGGAAGACAGGCTACAACGTCTGCTCGACGAAGACCCCGTCGCCCGCGAAGAGTACGAGCTATACCATAAGCTGCGAGATGACCCCCGGATCACCCGCGTCGGGAATTTCCTACGCAAGACCAGCCTGGATGAGCTTCCACAACTATGGAACGTTCTCCGGGGTGATATGAGCCTCGTCGGTCCCCGGCCGTACCTGCCGCGCGAGTCCGAGGACATTGGGGGTACGCAGAACGAGATCCTGCGCGTGCCGCCCGGCATAACGGGCCCGTGGCAGGTCTCCGGGCGCTCTAGCACCTCTTTCGGAGACCGGGTGCGGATGGACGCCTATTACGTCCGCGACTGGTCGGTTTGGCTAGACATTCTGCTGCTCGCCCGCACTGTCGGGAGTGTCCTACTGTCCAAAGACGCGTACTAACGGGCACTAAAGATGATCCGGCTTCCACTATAGCCGTGCGGTCCGCGAAGACATCTAGATCCACTGGCACAGAGAGCCCGGACACCCCGGACCGTGTAGGATTTGTGGGACGCTCCCCGGAGCTAGGCCGCCCGAAGGAGGAGGAGCTGAAAGACAAGCCTCACGAACCAGTCTCCGATACGCTGGGGCTTGAGGTAAGCCTCGGCGACGGGGGCCGCGCCTACGCCGCTTATCCGAATCTTCGGGGGGCGCGCTGGCTCTTTCCCGCCGGCCGCAAGGAGATTCGCCGCGCCGGGCTCCGGGAGTTCTTCCACCCTCGGAGCCTCAAGGGACGGGCGTTCCGGGCCGCGGTGGCTAGCGGCGGTTTCCGGGGGCAGCGGGTATCGCTTGCCGAAGAGCCGTTAGAGAAACTCGAGCACGAGCTCGCCGGCATTCTCGGTGCTGAGGTGGACCTCGGATTCTATGTCGGCTCGCCCGGGGCGTACCGCAAGAGTACCGCGCTGGTACTCGATGCCACGGGCCGTACGCTGGCCTTTGCCCGAATAGCTACCAACCCCCGCACTCGGGCGAAGCTCGAGGCCGAACGCCACAATCTGCTCTGGCTCTCCGGCTCCCCGGAGCTTCACGGCCGGGTTCCAAGGGTGCTCGGCCACTTCCACTGCGACGCCAGTGAAGTACTCGTCATCTCCGGTGGGCCGCCGTGGCCCGGCCCCGACTCCATTACGGGCCCTCACCTGGACTTCTGTCAGGTTCTCTTTGAGTGCTCAGTCCCCGATGAACCCGGCAGAGTATTTTCGGAGAGTCCGGCGTATACGCGCCTCTTTAGTACCTTGGAGCGCATAGAGTCTGGGCTACCGGAGGAGACCTCCAGCCTGCTGTACAGGGCGGCGGATCGCCTGGGGCACGGCCTAGGGGAGATCCGGGTCCCGCTCTCCGTGGCCCACGGCGACTTCGCCCCTTGGAACACCCGGATAGGGACGCGAGGGCTTTTCGTCTTCGATTGGGACTATACCGCAGAGCGCGCCACACCCTTGCATGATCTGTTCTACTTCCATTCCATACAGTCCGCCTTGCTCGGCCGGAGGGAGCATCTGCCGGGCCGGGACGAGATCGAAAGCCTGCTACGGAGGATATGGCCCGAGGGGCGACGCCATCTCCCATGGCTATATCTGGCCTACCTGCTGGACGTTAGCCTCCTCTACGGCGAGGCGAGGGTTATAGAGCCGGACGCGGGCGAAGACAGGGTATGGCGCTGGTTCCTCGATCGAATACAGAGCTTTCTCGACGATGGCTCGCCTCTTTAGCAAACCCCGTGGAAAAGATTGCATTATCCTGTAAACCATGAAGGTGCTTACGGTCCACAACGAGTATCAGCAAGCGGGGGGCGAGGATCTGGTCTTCGAGGAGGAGGCGGATCTGCTAGAGGCCCGCGGTCACCAAGTGATGCGGTACCGCACGACCAATGACCGGGTGGAGGAGCTTGGCTATGCCGCCCTGACCAAAGAGACGCTCTGGAGCTCCGCATCCTACAGGGAACTGCGGGATGTCATGCGTACAGAGCGCCCGGGCGTGGTGCACCTGCATAACACCTTTCCCCTGATCTCACCCTCGGCCTACTATGCGGCCGCCTCCGAGGGCGTGCCGGTCGTGCAGACCCTCCACAACTACCGGCTGCTGTGTCCAAACGGGCTCTTTTATCGTGACGGTGCTCCCTGCGAGGATTGTCTTGGCAAGGTCGTTCCTTGGCCCGGAGTTCTGCACGCTTGCTACCGGAATAGCCGCGCGGCCACCGGCCTCGTCGCGGCGATGCTCTCCGCCCATCGGGCCCTTGGAACCTACTCGAGCAAGGTGGACGCCTACGTAGCCCTCACAGAATTCTCCCGGCAAAAGATGGTGCAGGGCGGGCTCCCCCCGGAGAGGCTACACGTCAAGCCGAACTTCGTTTACTCGGACCCCGGGCCAGGGAACGGGGAGGGGGGCTACGCGCTCTTCGTCGGCCGGCTCTCAAAGGATAAGGGAATTAGGACCCTGTTAGCGGCCTGGCAGAGGCTGGACAAGGGTGTACCGCTCAAGATCGTCGGCGACGGGCCACTCGCTGACCTCGTGGCTCGGGCTGCGGAAACCAATCCTCGCGTCGAGTGGCTCGGGCGAAAAACGATGCAAGAGGTGAATGCTCTCATGCGGGGGGCTCTCACCCTCGTCTTCCCATCAGAGCTTTACGAAACTTTCGGGCGGGTCGCGGCGGAATCTTTCGCCGCCGGTACCCCGGTAGTCGCGGCTAATCATGGCGCGGTCGCCGAACTCGTCGAGCACGGGCGCACCGGGCTCCGCTTCCGGCCCAGAGACGCAGCGGACCTTGCTTCTCAGGTGGAACGCTTGCTAGGAGAGCCCGAAGGCCGGGCCAGGATGCGCCGCGCGGCCCGTGCCGAGTTCGAAGAGAAGTACACCGCCGAGGAGAACTACCGACGTCTTATCGGGATCTACGAGTCGGCCGCCGGGGCGGGGGTGCGTGCTTGAACTCCGGCGGCGCGTCGCCCGGTGGCGCGAGTCTCACATCCAGAGCGGTGGTCGGGATGCGGGTGGACGCGACATCCTACGATGATGCCTCGGAGCGGATAGTCCGGTGGGCCTCGGAGCGCCGCTCGGCCTACGTATGCGTCGCCAACGTCCACATGGCGATGGAGGCCGCCGAATCGCCAGAGTTTCTGCGGGTGGTGGGCGGGGCAGACCTCGTGACCCCCGATGGCAGGCCGCTGGTGTGGGCCTTGCGGCTGCTCGGGGTGAAATGCGCTTCTCAGGTGCGCGGTACGGATCTTGTGGCGGAGGTGTCCGCCCGCGCCGCTCAGGAAGGCCTCCCAGTCGGGCTCTACGGCAGCAAGCCAGAGGTGCTCGGAGAGCTAGGGGAGGAGTTGCGGCGACGCTTTCCGGGCCTCGAGGTGGCATGCGGCATCTCGCCACCTTTCCGCGAGATAACCACCGAGGAGGATGAGGAGTTTACCCGTCAGGTAGCGGAGTCTGGGGCGCGCATTCTGTTCGTCGGGCTCGGATGTCCCAAGCAGGAGCGGTGGATGGCGGCACATCAGGGGCGTATACCGGCGGCTATGATCGGGGTCGGGGCCGCGTTCGAGTTCTACACCGGGCGTATCCCGCAGGCCCCGCGCTGGATGCAGTCTGCCGGGCTCGAATGGGCGTACAGGCTGTACCGGGAGCCCAGGAGGCTCTGGAGGCGCTACGCTCGACACAACCCGAGGTTCGTGGCGCTGCTCGCGCTACAGTTGGTCAGGGAATACGGAAGATTCGGGAAAAAGAGAGACGAGAAAGAAGGGTCGCGTGGCTGACGAGAACAAGAAGGCTCTGATCACCGGCATCACCGGCCAGGACGGCTCGTATCTGACAGAGTTGCTCTTGAGCAAGGGCTACGAGGTACACGGCATAATCCGCCGCGCCTCAGTCTTCAACACCGACCGCATAGATCACCTCTACCGCGACCCCCACGACCCCGAAGCCCGCATGCGGCTCCACTACGGAGACTTTACCGACGCCAGTGGTCTCCGCCGGGTTCTCCAAGAGGTGATGCCCGACGAGGTGTACAACCTCGGGGCCCAGTCGCACGTCAAGATCTCCTTCGAGCAGCCCGAGTACACCGGCAACGTCGACGCCCTCGGCACGCTGCGCTTCCTCGAAGCCCTCCGGGACGTCCAGAACGAGAGCGGCAAGAAGATAAAGTTCTACCAGGCCGGGACCTCGGAGATGTTCGGGGCCGCGCCGCCGCCACAATCCGACTCTACCCCCTTCTATCCCCGCAGCCCCTACGCCGTGGCCAAGGTTTACGCACACTGGATGACGGTAAATTACCGTGAGGCCTACGACCTGTTCGCCGCCAACGGAATCCTCTTCAATCACGAGTCCGAGCGCCGGGGAGAGACGTTCGTGACGCGCAAGATCACCCGCGCCGCCACCCGCATAAAGCTCCGGCTCCAGGACAAGCTGTACCTCGGCAACCTCGACGCCAGCCGCGACTGGGGCCACGCCGAAGACTACGTCGAGGCGATGTGGCGCATACTCCAGCAGGACTCCCCGGAAGACTTCGTCATCGCAACCGGAGAGTCCTACACCGTGCGCGAGTTCGTCGAGCGAGTGTTCGGCTACCTGGAGCTAGACTGGGAGGCCCACGTCGAGATAGACCCCGGCTACTTCCGTCCAACCGAGGTCGAGGCGCTCGAAGGCGACGCCACCAAAGCTCGCGAGACACTCGGCTGGGAGCCCAGGGTACGCATAGATGAACTCGTCCGCCGCATGGTCGACTTCGACTTCGAGCTAGCCCGCCAGGAGAAGACGCTCAAAGAGGCTGGACACGCCTTCGTCCCGAGAGGAGTAGCGAGCCAGTGAGCCCCGCAGACCAGATGGACAGAGACAGCAGGATCTACGTCGCCGGACACCGGGGCCTGGTCGGCGCCGCTATCCTCCGCAGGCTACAAGGCGAAGGCTATGAAAATCTGATCACGCGCACCAGCGCCGAGCTTGACCTTACCGATGCCAGAGCCGTAGAGGACTTCTTTGCCTCCGAGAAACCGGAGTACGTCTTCTTGGCGGCGGCGAAGGTCGGCGGCATCATGGCCAATGATACCTACCCGGCGGACTTTATCCGGGACAATCTGACGATACAGCTAAACGTCATAGACGCCGCATACCGTCACGATGCAGAGAAGCTCCTGTTCCTGGGAAGCTCCTGCATCTACCCTAGGCTCGCGCCGCAGCCCATGAAAGAGGAGCATCTACTGACCGGCGAGCTAGAGCCTACCAACGAGCCATACGCCATTGCGAAGATCGCGGGCATAAAGCTTTGCCAGTCCTACAATCGCCAGTACGGAAGCAATTATATAAGCGTCATGCCCACGAACCTCTACGGCCCCGGAGACAACTTCGACCTACGAAACAGCCATGTCCTGCCCGCGCTGATCCGTAAGTTCCACGAGGCTAAAGAGCGCGGCGCGGAGAGCGTGGAGGTGTGGGGCAGCGGAACCCCACGCCGGGAGTTTTTGCACGTTGACGATCTGGCCGACGCCTGCGTATATCTTATGCGGATCTACTCCGGCGACGAGCCCGTGAACGTCGGTGTCGGTCAAGATATAAGCATCGGGGAGCTCGCGGGTCTCGTGCGCGGCGTTGTTGGATTCGAGGGCGGACTCGCCTACGATACCTCTAAACCCGACGGCACTCCGCGCAAGCTACTCGACGTTAGCCGCCTGGAGAGTCTCGGCTGGCGGGCGAAGACTCCCCTGCGCAACGGCATCGAGCAAACCTACGAGTGGTTCCTGAGAACCTCGTCTGTAAAGAGCGGGGGCTAGAGTCCATAATTCCCCCGGCTCTACTACGATGTGCTCTACATTTTGTGGTTCTTTAGCACCGCCCTTTTTGCGCTGTTGGTGAGGTAGTACGATCCAGAATCTGGTCCACTACGCTTGTATTTGGCGAGCTTCTGGTATCCGTCCGACCATTTGTAGCGGACGCCGTCTCCCTCTGAGCCCCTCCTACCGGGGTACCAGTAACGGTTGCGGTACCCGCCATTATTCGCTGACTTTCTATAGATATTGCCGCCTCTCACGGCTTTAAACCATGCAGCGGCCTTGCCGTCTCTCTGGATGACGGTATTTCTATTTAGCCTGACGTTGTTCACGTGATCGTAAGAACCGCGATCTGCGTTAACCACCACGATGCCATTACGATTGCGCGCGAGCACGTTGCCGATAGCTCTTACATTATATGAAGCTGAAAGGCCGATGCCCGATCCAGCGTTTGGATCCCCCCCGTACCTGAGACCATTATTGTAGACTTTGTTGCCCCTGATAAGAACATTCTTGGTGATCTCAACCCGTATACCCTGCCGGGCGTGGTGATGGACCCGATTACCAACGATCCTCACCCGTTGCCTGCCTTCCTGGATGACGTCCGTCCAAATGCCGAAGTGGCCGTTGTGGTGTACGTTGTTGCGCACGATACGGGCGTACCGGGCCTGACTTATCTTCATCGCTCCCGCTTCCCAACCTGGGTCGAAACCTTTGATGCTGTTGTAGACTATCCTGTTATTGGCTAGGATTACACTCGCCTCGTTCGAGGCGAAGCCCAACTGACCACCGTGGTGTATACGGTTCCCCGCGGCGACCATCCCGGGCCCTTTTGAGAGCGCGAGATTGACGGTGTGAGCGTAGGAGAGGTTGTTGTTGCGAACCTGCCAGTAGTTCTTGCGATCGTTCTTTATTCCCGCCCCTGTCGAGTGACGCATGGTGAAGCCCTTTATGGTCACACGGGGAGCTCCACCGAAAATCCACCTGTTGCGCAACGTGACCTCCACGGTCTTGTTACGCGGGTTATTAGCGAGTAGTATGCGCCGCTGCCCATCGAGGGCAAACTCGCCTGCCTCCGGCCTGTCGTTGGTGAGATCTAGCTTTCTACCGTAGATGTAGACCTGCTCGGGCTTGCGGCAGCTGTTCGTGCCCGACTTGCAGCGCCAGCGACTCTCGACGCGCTGCCTAGGGTAGCTCTTTTCCGAGCGCCAGAGCCCGCTACTCGTCCTACGCCATCTCTTCCACAGCTCGCTGCCGCGGATCTCGGTTCCGCGACCCCCCCTGAGAGTAATGGGTTTGTTGATGGTAACCTTCTCGCGAAAGATGCATCTGTCCGGGGTATTTACTACGTCTCCTGGAGATGCGGCGTTGACCTTTTTCTGCAAAGAAACCTTGCAATCCGGCTTGAGAGCCTCCGCCCGATCAGGGTAAGCCAACGCCAGTACAACGGCCGCAATTACGCCGATAGCGCATGATAGTACAAGGCGCGGAGAAGCCCTCTTCAGGCTTCTCGGATAAGCGGGTATCGAACTATTGAACATGCGTCCCCTCCAGACTGTCTGGGTGGCAGGGACGCAAACGCGTAAGAAATCTCGCGGCAACCAGGCTACCTCGTCTCTGTTAGAGCTTCGAGGTCCTTAGGCTTTGCGTCCCCGCCTCACGGCGAGTTTGCCTTTATCGCTCTTATAGAATCAATTATCGGTAGGGCGTAGGGGAAACTTTAGCTGAAATCTGTTGATTCAGAAAAATAACCGAGCTCGGCTCGTAAGAGCTTTTTTACCGTTCCCGAGTAATACTATTCTCTTTCAGCACGGCGTCTTTCTCTTTATCCGAGAGTTGGCTACCATTATATTCGGCGGGGGTTTCTTCGTAGCCGGAAAGCCTCTCATAGTAGCGTTCCCACTTGTAGCGGCTCTCGCCGCTGGGCGGGTCCGGGTAGTAGTAGCGATTATCCTGACCTCCGTTGCCCGAGGCTATGTTGAAAATGTCGCCGCTGGGGTACGCTTTCATCCAGGCCACTGCCAGACCCTTCTCCTGTATCACGTCGTTTGAGGATAGGACCACGTTGGTTACCGTGTGGAAGCCTTTCTCCCGGTTCGCGTTGACCACCACGATACCGCTGTTGTTGTATGCGAGCGTATTGTCCGAGACCTGTGAATCGTAGGTGCCGGAAAGGGTGATGCCTGCGCCGCTCGGATCGTCCGGCGGGTAACCCATGCCGTTGTCGTAGACGACATTGCCGGTAACCTCAGCGTTCTTTGAGATCTCCACCCGGATACCCTGTCTCGGGTTGCCGTGAACCCGGTTGCCACGGATCATTATCTTTTGTGGGCCGGTCGTAGCCACGTCGGTCCAGATACCGATGTCCTTGTTCCCGAAGACTTCGTTTTTCTCTATGAGCACGTCCGTTGCGGCGCTGATCTTCATTCCCCCGGCTTCCCAGCCGGTTTTGAAGGAGGCAGTGTTGTTATGGTGGATTCGATTGTCGCGGATTTTTATCTGTGCTTTGTATGATGAAAGGCCCATCTGTCCAGCGTGATGCAAGTTGTTGTTCTCGATGACCATTCCTGGTCCTTGTGAGAGAGTTACGTTCGTTGTGTGGGCGTAAGAGAGGTCGTTGCCTATAACGCGCCAGTTGGCCTGGAGGTTGTTCTTGATCCCTGTTCCGGCGCTGTGGCGCATGCTAAAGCCTCGGATGGTTACGTTTTCCGAACGTCCCTCTATCCACTTGTCGCGGACGCTAACCTCCACGGTCTTTCCCGCCGGATTCTCGCCGAGCAGCACCCTGCGATCCCCATCGAGGGTAAATTCTCCCTCCCCGGGTCCGAGCCGGACCTGCTCCAGCGGCTCGCCATCGAGATATACCTGCTCCGGCTGCTTGCACCGTTGGCCGGTGCCTTCCTCGCACCGCCAACGGCCCTCGACCCGCAGCTCGGGATAGGTCTTCTCCGAGCGCCACACGCCGCCGTCAGGCTGCCAGCCCTTCCAGACGTCGGAGCCCCGGATCTCCGCTCCTTCTTCGGCGACCAGCGTTATTGGTTTGTCTACTACTACCGTTTCCCGATATACCCGGTCTCCGGGCACTCTCACCGTATCCCCGGGCTCTGCCTGATCTATGAGCTGTTTTATTTGTGCTTTGGCGACGGAGCTCTCAGGGCCATCGGCGGAATCTTCTGCTCCTATCAGACTCTCGCCCGAGACATCCCCCCATAACCCAAGAACCGTAGCTACGAGGACGAATGTCAGGAGAAGACCCGCTGGAATCAATATCTTCTTAGGCATCTCTTCACACCCTAATCTACTTCGACGCTCATTTGTGAGCCCCTGGTTCGAGAGCAGCTCGTGGGAAACCTGTACATCGAGCTGCTGCAGAGCCTAAGAGGGATATCTGGCTCAGACTCCGATGTAACAGAACCGTACGCAAGGACGGCCGGAGCATCCACTCCGGCCGTCCTTGCGAGTGGGATGTTACTGTCGTTCGTCGTTGTTACCGGGTCCTCCGTTAAGCAGGTCGTTGCCCGACCCGCCTACCAGCAGGTCGTCCCCGTCTCCGCCATAGAGCTCGTCATTACCTCCGTTACCGTAAAGCTTGTCGTTTCCAGGACCGCCATAGAGTTTGTCTGCTCCGGCTCTGCCCTGGAGCTCGTCGTTGCCGCCGCGACCATAGATGGTGTCATTTCCGGTGTAGCCACAGATCACGTCGTCACCTGCAGTGCCCTCGATCGTGTCGTCTCCGCTAGTGCCTATTATCGTACAACCGGCTCCGTTGGAGACGCCATTACCGGAGAGACCGACCTCTACTGCGGGGTTGCTTCCGCTATGGTTCACCACGAGCGTCGCTTCTTTTGCTCCGACCGACTCCGGGCGGAACTCAACCTGCACGGTGGCCTGCTCGCCGGGGGCGATGGTGCCATCACCAGGCAGCGTAGCCTTGAAGTCTCCCTTGTCCGCACCCTGGATTGCAATGTCCCCCACGGTTATCGCCGAGTTTCCGGTGTTCTTTAGGGCGAACTCGTCTGTCTTAGAGTTAAACCCAAGGCCCTTATTACCAAAGTCCAGGGCTTGAGAGTCGGCGACGAGGTTCGCGTCGAGGCTTTTGATGTCTATGTAGTTGATCTTGGTGTTCTGGCCGCCGACGGGGTCCACGGTCAGGCGCTGATCCGTGACCTCGACCGTTCTGGTGGCGTTAAAGAACCTCTCGTTGTCCGTGGGGGTGGCGCCGTCTATGGTAGCTTCGCCCTCGACGTTTAGCTGGTAGACAGCGTCCGTGAAGCCTGCGTCTCCGGCGCTTACCGTAACCCTGTACTCGCCGTTTGGCACCAGTATCTCCCAGGCGCCTTCGTCGCTCTTTTGCATGTGCATCAGGGTGTCGAGGCGCTGGTCGGGGCTAGTGTCCCGGTCGCGGCCGTCGCCTATCAGCGAGATCCGGTTATCTGTCCCGGGCTCAACCCAGCCGTAGTAGAGTCCCTGTCCCTGGTTCTCACCGTCCCGAGAGCCGAACTTCTCGCCGAAGTCCTTGACGTAGCCCTCGGGGACCGGGGCCTCCCCGGTCTGGAAGTTGACCTTGACCTCGCCTACGGGCTCGGGGGCCGGAATCGGCTCGGGAGGCTGGTTGACCGTAAACCTGGCGAGGCTCCTCTGCTCGACGCCGGAGACCGAGTAGAACCTGCCACCCACCCAAGCGTAGTTTCCAGGGGTCTGTATGGTGTGAACCGTGTGCCCGTTCCACTGATCCTGGTTGAAAAGTTCCATCTTCGGGATCCAGTCACAGTACGGCTGACCGTTCTGCGGATTCAAGGAGATCAGGCCCCTAACAGCCTCACCGCAGTTGGTCTGCGTAAGCCTGACGGTACCGAAGTGTCCGCCGGCGAACAGCCTGGAGCCATCCTGAGAGAAAGCGAGGGCGTACGGGTCTCCTACGGTATTGAAGGACCAGTCCTGCGCGGCCTGGTTACCACTGTCGAGCCGGAAGGACTTGACGTAGTTGGAGCCTCTGTCTCCAAAACCCCCGTACAGGCGGTTGGAGGTAGCCAGGAGGACCCAGCCGGTCTGGGGCTCATCTCCCCGCAGCAAATTCTTCGGGACGTACCAGGGGCTCAACTCTCCGCTGGCAGAGTCAAAGCGCGCCACTACTTTGCGCTCGCTGAAATTCTCGTCGGTAGAACCTATAACGTTGTCGAAGCTTCCGGTTACGAAGATCGTTTGCGCATCAACGGCAGGCTCCAGAGCCCGTACGACTCCCCTGGTCCTAGGCTTCCACTGCGGATTGAGATCTCGGCTGGGGAGGTCGAAGGCGGCGAGGTTACTCCTCAGGCTGCCGTCTATCCTCTGGAACTGACCTCCGGCGTAGAGCTTGCCGTTGCTGACCTCAAGAGCCCGGACGATAACGGTAATGTCGAGGTTCCCATCATCAACCACTGGTGCGAAAGAGGTCAACGAGCCATTTATCGCGTTTAGCTCTGCCAAGTTCTGCCTTGGCTGACCATTGACTGATGAGAAGTTGCCGCCAACGAAAACGCTATTGCCCTCTACTGCGAGAGAGTAGACATGTGCCTCACCACCGCTGGCCTGCGGGTTCCAGCTCTGGATGGCGGCGCCGCTCTGTACATCTATGGCGGCGAGTCCGTTAGCGGCGAAGCTCTGCCCCCCTGTTCCTGGAGCTTGCTGCCAAACCTTGTTGAAATTGCCCCCGATGTAGAGGGTTTGTCCGTCCTCGGAGAGAGCAGAAGTTTCGACCCGCCCACCGGTTACGTGCCAGGTTCCCTCGTCCGGCGTCTCTTCGAGGGCTAGAGCAGTGGAAGGAAAACCGAGGTACAACGCGATTGCGGCGATCAGAGCGGCGAACGTTATTATGAGACGCCCTACTCTGAATACTCCCCCTGAAACCGAAATACGCAAAACGGTTTCCATGTCCGCTCCCCTCTCCTCTATAGTCTGGCGAAGTCGTACTGTAAGACGGTAAGCGACTCGCTATGTTTCTTAACTTTTAGTCACCAACATTGGTGTAACTTATATAGAGGAGCGTATGAAAATGGAAGTGGAATTACACACGACTACACTTTATTAACATCAAAGTATATGAAAATGCTAGCACCATGTCGCACCATAAGACTAGCGCTGTGACTAGACTCCTCGAATTACGCGCACAAAGCATCTAACGATGTACTCGAGAAACATCGTGCATGGTTTAGGAGGTCTAGCTGTTTCAGAACGACCAGTTCTCCCGTTACCAGTAGGCTCTCCGACGTAGCTTGAGCGCCACCCTCATACCTTTGGCGAGAACCTTTTTGGTCCGCTGGCTCCAGGGCGGCTCGTTAGGCAGGTAGCGGGCTCGGATGGCGGCGTCTTCCTCATCGCTCCGGTCCCGTAGACGCTGATTCTTCTGCTCCGGGTAGAACCGAATCCGCGACCAGCGCCTCGGTACGTGGTGCAGTCCGGTGTGCTCGGCGAAGCGCGCCCAGAGGTCGGCGTCCATCGCCAGGTTGAAACTCGGGTCCAGGCCGCCGACCTTCTCGTACAGCTCGCGGCGCCAGAAGGTAGAGGGCTGCGAGAGGTAATTGTAGTCGTACATCCAGATAAAGCGGTTGAAAGGTATCTCTTTCTTGGGTTGGATCGGGTTGTCTTCGCCGTCTATCCACAGGCTGTCACCGTAGGCGACCTGCCAGTCGGGATTACGGGTAAAGGTCTTTGCGACCTCCTGAAGGGTGTGGGGCTCAAGCAGGTCGTCCGAGCAGAGCCAGCCCTGGATGTCTCCGGTTGACTTCTCGAAGCCCTTTGCAAGAGCGTCGGTCTGGCCCTCGTCGGGCTGACTCTGCCAGTACGCCAGGTGATCCGAGTATCGCTCTATTATCTCTGCGCTCCCGTCGTCGGAGCCACCGTCCATGATGATGTACTCCAGGTTTGGATAGCCCTGATCCAGAACGCTCAAAATAGTCTTCTCGATGTACTCGGCCTGGTTGAAGGAAGGGGTGACTATGGATATTTTAGGCCACCGCGCCGCGTAGTTTTGCAAAGGTTTACCCTCCATACTGCCCTCTAACAGCTGAACGCGATTATCTCACAGCCGGATGCCGGGAGGCAGGCTCCCGACTCGGGTCCTCTGGAGTTTCTGGACCGGCCTCTTCGTCACCAGGCTCCGCAGGCGGACTCGCGGCCGAGCGACTCGCCATAAGCCCGAGTAGAGCGAAGACGATGATGAACGGGATCTCCATGTAGTTCTGCATGAGGCTAGTGGAGACGTTCAAGAAGAGGTAGAAGACCATAAAGAGCAGCAACATCCAACCTAGCGGCTCTCCCCGGCGGCCCCTGTTAGTGGCTAGGAGCATCACGTAGATCCAGAATGCCATAAAGAGGAGGAACCCGATTACTCCGGTGGAGAGGAACTCTTCGAGAAAGCCGTTGTGGGCGGAGACCACCGGGAAGCCCGCCGCTCCTTCCATGATTTGCAGATTTACCGGGTTCCAGAAGGCCGCGAAGCCGTGGCCCAGAAACGGACGCTCCAGGAACTCGGGGATGAGCGCCGCCCAGAGGTCCGTTCTGCCGGTCAGGGTCAGGGTCTGCTCCACGTCTCCGCGGGCCAGAAACGGGATCAAAAGATCCAGCGCCCCGCGTGAGTAGGAGATGTACGTCGCGAAGGCTACTAGTAGCAGCAGCCCGGCCTGGAAGGCCCGTTCGTGGGCCCGCGCCCGGTAGAGCAGATAGACGAGGCCGAAGGCGAGCATCGCCCACAGCATGGGACCCCGGGTCTTGAGGATCAGTATGGGCGCGACGAGGAAGAGGATCCAGAGCCAGTCCCGAGGCCGCCACCTCGTGAGCCCCATAACGGCGCCCATCACGAGCACGAGCACGGCGGAGAGCACCGGCCGGGAAATGTACTTGGTGAAGTCTCCAGCGACGATCAGACGCTGGCTCGGATCGAGCGGGTTGTACGTCCCCAGATGCAAAGGTAGGGGCAGTATGATCACGAGAGCCGAGAGCATGCCCGCCAGAAAGATGTGCTTGAGCAGTAGTCTGGCTCCATCCGGCCTCGCACCGTAGAATCCGGCCCCGAAGCCCAGGCTACCGAGAGAGACCAGGGCAAAGGCCACGAGACCCCGGGTGCTAAGAGGCTCGTAGGTGGTCCAGAAGAGCGTGGAGTATCCCCAGCCCAGATATACCACCCACAGCCCCAGAGCCCAGCGGAAGGCCCCCTCGAACTTCATCATCGCCGCCGGTAGGAACAGCATCCCGAGCATGCCGAAGGAGGCTACCATCACCTGGTTCTGCAGCGAACCGGAGGCGGCTGACTGGACCGCCTGGTCCCCGACCTCCCGTTCGGCGACCTCCAGCATTGGTATGACCATGATCACCCAGAACAAGAGTAGGTATGCTCCGACCAGCCTTCCGACCCAGACGTGGCTGGCGAACCCTTGTAGCGCACCGCCGGTAAGCCCAACGGTCCAATCCCCCTCCGTCTTCATCCTGCTGTCGCGCACCATGAGCCACAAGCCGAGCGCGAAGACCGTGCCGGTGACCAGGAGGGCGAGCAGCGGCGCGTACACGAACCCGGCGCCGCCTGCCACGGCGAGTATCATGACCAGCGCCCACACTCTCGCCGAAAGATGGCCGGGCGCGTTACCGGAGATACGCACGCTCTACCGGGGATACGCCGGGGTCGGGAGACATCTCACTTGTAAGCCTGCTTGCCGTAGTATCCGGCGGTGGAGCCGCCGACGTTGCTCATAACGGTGCCGAACACCTTCGCCCCGACGGCCTCCAGGCTGCGCCTGCTCTGGCGTAGGGCCGCCTTGCGGGTCTTCTGAGCGTCGAGCACTAGCAGTACGCCGTCGCCCTGACTGGCGAGGATTGAGGGGTCGGAGACCAGCCCGACCGGGGGAGCGTCGAGCAGCACGTAGTCGAACTCCCGGCGTATTGCAGAGAGAAACTCCGAGAACCGTTTGGAGCCCAGAAGCTCCGTCGGGTTCGGCGGTATAGGGCCGGAGGTTATTACCCGCAGGTTCTCGACCGGCTCCCGCCAGACGCCGGCGGGCTCCCGGCCGCCGGCGACCACGTCTACCAGGCCCCGCATGTTGCGCAGGCCGAAGATCTGGTGTAGAGAGGGCCGCCTAAGGTCGCAGTCCAGGATCAGGGTGCTCCTCTCTGCCTGCGCGAGCACGACCCCGAGGTTCGCGCAGACCGTGCTCTTGCCCTCCTGGGGATTGGCGCTGGTTAGCACTATCACCTCTGGGGGCTCGTCCACGAGGGCGTAGATCAGGTTCGTACGCAGGGTTCGGTACGCCTCGGCGGCGACGCCTTCCGGGTCGAGGAAGGTCACGAGACCGTCGGATACGCCGCTGCCGGAGGTCTGTTGCTGTTGGTCCTGGGGATCTTCCTGGGGGCGTTGGAAGTCTTCACTCATGAGCCGGACCTCTTAGATACCTTGGACGTCTTCCTGCCGGACGAGGCGCCGAATTCGGGGATAATGCCGAAGGTGGGCACGCCGGAGATTTCCTCTACCTCCTCCGCGGAGCGCCAGCTGTCGTCCATGAACTCCAGCAATATAGCGAGTCCCACCCCGAACATCAGCCCGAGACCCAGGGCGAGCAGTCCATTCAGTATAGGGGTCGGGCTCGCCGGGGAGGTTGGCTGCACCGCAGGCTCCCAGACCTCCGCGGTTATGACACCGCCGCTCACCTCGGAAACTTGGTTGGATGAAACTTGGCCGATGGAGTTCGCCACCTGCTCGGCCCGGGCGGGGTCCGTGTCCGTGTAAACGACCTCTATGAACTGGGTGTCCGGCACGGCCTCTACGCTGGTGTTTTCCAGTAGGGCCTGCGGCTCCACCTGGAGCCCGAGGTTGTCTACCACGGAAGCGGCTATAGGACGGCTCGAAACCGCCTCCACGACCGTCTGCACCAGGCTCTGTACGCCGGCCACGTCGCTCCCCAGGCTCGTGGAGTCTTGCGAAGGGCTCTGGCTGACCAGTATCGTCGTGGTGGCCTCGTACCGCGGCGTCTGCGTGAGGCTCACGCCCGCCGCCGCCGCGGCGAAGAGCAGCGCAGCCAGCACTATTATCCACAGCCTTCTCCAGAGTATACGGAGAAAGTCTGTCAGGGAGACGGCATATCCCGGTTCGTTGCCTTTCAAAGGCTCACCAATCCGAACACTACTTTCCAGGAGAATTGTATTCCACACTCCTCCACATTCTACGCTTCCTCTATTGTGCGGGATCATTCTTACTCTAACTTCTGACTCTAATCAGCCACGCTACCGCATTTCTGTGCTTCTACGCGGCCGGAGACGATATACTTGTCGCACATTAAAGTATTCGGGAGAAGATGAAGGCCCTCTCCAGACTGCGAACCACTTTCAAAACTCTTACAAACAACCGCCTGGCACCGTCCCTGGCACTCGTAGCGGTCGTCCTGATGGTGACTTGGATGGGAGACTTGGGCGGCGGGTACTATGTAGGAGAGTGGGGGGCGGTGGCCTTGATCCTGGCTCTACTACTGCTGCTCCTCTGTGTAACGGGTCTGCTGCGGGAGGCGGGCTCTCCCTGGAGTGTGGCCGCGCTAGGCCTGTTGACCGCTTACACGGCATGGACCTTTGCCTCCATGCTCTGGTCGCCAAACGGGGGCGCGGCCTGGCTCGGCGCGGGGCAGGCGCTACTCTACCTCCTCTCATTCTTGGTCGCGGCGGCCTTGATCCGACTCGGAGCCTCAAGACGCTGGGCCCTGGCCTCTTCGGTTGCGGGGCCGGGGATAGTGGCGGCGCTGACCTTCTCAAGCCTACCCTCACAGGTTGGGATGCTCTTCAAGGATAATAGGCTCGTCGGGACCGTCGGCTATTACAACGGTGAAGCGGCTTTTCTGCTCGTCCCTTTCTGGGTCGCCGTGTATCTGGCGGGGTCTCGGTCCATAAACCCGGTGCTGCGCGCTGGCGTTCTGATCTGTGCCACCCTCTGCATCGAGCTGGCCGTTCTTACCCAATCTCGCGGGGCGATGGTCGCGCTTGCGGTGTCTGCGTTGGTCTTCTTCGTCTTCTCCGGCGAGCGTCTGCGCGGGTTGCTCGCCCTTCTCCCGGTTGCCGTTGCCGTTGCCATAGCCTTCCCCGCGCTCAACGAAGTATACCTGCGTTTTCTGGACGGTGAGAGCCCCGGGGTAACGCTCGACCGGGTGATCCTGCTGGCCTGGGCCTCCGCCGCCGGAGCCGGGCTCTACGGCCTGCTCTGGGGGCTGCTGGACCGCCGCTGGACACCGCCTCAGGCTTTGGTGAGGATGGCGGGTGCGGCCACACTCGTCTGTGCCGCCGTGCTGTGCATCGCGGGACTGGTGGCCGTGGACGAACGCGTCGGGAGCCCGGTCGCGCTGGCCCAGGACAAGTGGGAGGCTTTCAGAACGAGCGACACCACCGGGCAGGATCAGAGTCGCTTTTTGAGTGCCTCCGGGACGGGCCGCTTCCCGCTCTGGGAGGTGGCATGGGGGGACTTTACGCAGAACCCCGCGCTAGGCGTCGGGACCCAGAACTACGAGGCCACCTACTACCAAGACCGGGATACGGTGGCCGGCTACGTGCAACAGCCCCACATGCTACCGTTAGAGATACTGGCCGAGCGCGGCCTCGTCGGCGGGGTATTGTTCGCGGGATTCATGGCCGTGTGCGTCGCCGCCGGGCTGTGGGAGCGTTTCACGGGACTAAACGCCCAGGGTAAGGCCCAGGTCGGCGCGCTGGTGGCCGCGGTCTCCTACTGGTTCGTCCACGCGAGCGCGGAGTGGTTCTGGCAGCTCCCGGCGGTAACGATGCCCGCCTTCGTGTACCTGGCCGTGCTAGTGCTGCCCTGGCTGCGGTCCAGGAATATGCCCGCCGGGTGGCCGCTGCGCGCGGCGGGCCTCGGCATCTCGGTGCTCGCGGTGGCGGCTATCCTGCCGCTATCTCTCTCCGGCTATTACCTGAACCAGAGTACAAACCCTACCGCGAGCACCGGTGAGGCACTAACGGCTGTCGAGAGGGCCCAGACGTTTAACCCCCTCGATCCCCGTCCGCACCAGCGCGAAGCGGAGCTCGCGCTACAGGCGGATGACCCCCAGAGAGCGGAGACGGCGTACCTTGAGGCCGCCCGTCTTAACCCCGAGCACTACGCGCCGCTTGAGATCCTCGCCGTCTTCTACCAGCGTCAGGGCGAGACCGAGAAGGCCCGTGAGATGTACCGGGAGGCCATAGAGCTCAACCCACTGGACCCGGAACTGCAGAAACGGGCAGAAGAGCTCGGAGCCGCCTCGTAAGGCTGCCTCCTCTATCCTTGCGGCTCCCTGTTCAGAAGACCTATGCTCGAGTTATCTAGCACTTAGGTGCTGCCGCAGGGTTAGCATTCTTTGACCCCTTTGCATGCTTAAGGTGCCTTGCGGGTAAAGAGGGGAGGTGAGGCCCTTTTCAGCCCCTGGTAGTCGTGGTTAGCTTATAAAAATAGGTGATGAATAACACTACAGGAAAAACGACGTAGATGTTTCCAGCGGCAGCAAACGGAGGAGAACGGATGAGTAGAGAAGGTATCCTGCAGACGAGCCTTCGTATGATGGTAATCATAGCCGCTACGCTGGCGCTGACGCTGTCCTGGTCTTCGGTAGCGGCGGCGCAACAGGGAGGCCCTCCCGCCGACGAGCAATATGGGAATCCGGCAAGCTCGATTGGTCCAAGCGAGAGCGGTTCGGGAGACACTGGTTCCGAAGGCGCCGGTTCCGGAGATGTCGCAAGCGCCTCGGTCGCCCAGTCTGGTGAGCCGGGAGCCGCCGCGGGATCCGCGAGCCAGGCGGTAAGCGTGCTCCCCGATACGGGCGGACCCGCCCTCCTCCTGAGCCTGGCGGGTCTAGCGATGCTCGGAGCCGGCATGCTTTTGATCAGGCAGGTAGGACGCCGCTGAACCCGTATAGTCGCCTATTACACGACGTTACTCGGTGCGTTGTGTACGTTCGGTAACTGGGCAGAATCGCGTACCGGCTCCAGGAATGATGGGGTAAGGAGATGGGGCGCCCGAACTGCCCTCGGGTGTCTTGCCCGGTGAAAGAGTACGGGAGTGCCTCGAACAAGAAGAAAGAGTATTAACCTCGGGGCGCGACGGGGCACCGGTTACGAGAGCTATGGGAGGGTTGAGAGGATCGCGAGGCTCTAGAACGGCAGTCCTCTGTGTTCTGCCATGCATCTCGGAAGAGAGGCTCTGCGTGGCCTGTTAGATAAGTAGGCTTGCGTGAGAATAACCTGGGGGGCCGATGAGAATCAGGTCTGTCGTAAAGCTGTCGCTGGTCTTGATCCTCATTCTGGTACTTACTACAGAGGGATACTACCTCTACTCGTACTACGCGAACCTCCCCTCGGGTCTCCCGGACTCCGGCTCTGTGGACTCTGGCTCCACTTCCGCGGTAGAGGATTCGGCGGGCCTCCCGGGAGAGTCTACCGTGTTCGTCCACCGCGTAACACCAGAGAACAATTCAGCCAATAGCACCTACCTGGACAACCCTTTAACCAACGGTAACCCTGCGGTCGTCGTAGTCGTTACGCAGAGCTGGAACCCGGGAGGCCAGGGCGGAACCTACAATGACCATTCCGTGGGAGTATGGTACGACGCCAGCAGGGACAGATGGGCCATCTTCAACCAGGATAGAGAGCCCATGCCAGATGATGCGGCCTTCAACGTCCTTGTCTTTCCGGACTCTACGGGATAGAGCGTGTCACGAGCGATGCAATCTCGCTGCGGTCCTGGCCCGTCGAGGCGCAGGAGACTATACCCACGACCCGGCTGTATCCGGGGACTGGTACGTTTTTATCCTCTCTGATCTCCCGGAACCGTCCGAGTTGCCCATCGGGGGCCGCTCCGCCGTCTGCACCCGGACGACGTCGAAGCCTTCTGGCCCCTCCGTGCCCACACCGGGCACGATCAGGGGAGCCGGGGAGGGGATGGTATGCCCCGGGACTCTGGAGAGAAAGGCGGAGATCATCGCGTGGGACTCCTCGACGGCTGCGGGGGAGCGGTCCGGCTGCGGCGGGATTGCGGCCTGGGCCGTGGCGTGTATCCCGTGCAGGGATACCGCATCGAGCAGCAGCGAGGCGTCCACTCCGGGGCCGACGGGGAAGGGGAGCGAGCGCAGCAGCGGGCGGCGGGCGGCTACGAAGTGTGACAGGGGCTCGGTGAACCCGGCTAGCTCGGGGTGGTGGAGGTTGATCATGGGCACTCCCACCAGCCTGGATAGCTCGGAGCCGGCACCCGGCGAATACCCCTTGACCATGTGCAGGCTGCGGCGTTCGAGCAGTGGGGCGAGCAGAGCCGGGACCGCTGCCAGAGACCCTGGATGCGGGTCCGGCAGCAGGACGACGAGTTCCCCGTCCGCTTCAGATAGTCCCCGCCACAGCGCGTCGCCCCTGCCCATTACCAGGCCCAACTCCTCCGTTAGAGGCGCGCCGCCGCCTCGTACCGGGACCGGTATCAGGGTTGGCTCCGCGTCTGTGAACTCCGTGAGCCCTGTCAGAACCCTCAGATCCTGCATTTCCAGGGGACCGGGGGTCTCATCGTGCGTGGGCGCTATTATGCTGACCGTGACGCGCCCGCCGGTCACCAGGTTCTCCGGTGGCTCGGGGTAGGTATTGTTCTTTAGCCAGGAGGCCAGGGAGAGGTCCCGTGCGAGCCCCCGGCTCGCACGCCCGACGAGCCGGGGCGAGGTCGAGACCCGCACGTCTAGCGGGCGCTGTATCGGTACGTTGCAACGCTCCAGTGCGCTCTCCAGTTGCTCGTCTTCCAGGGCGGCCCGGGGCTCCAGGCCGCCGACCTCCTGGTACGCCTCGGCGGTCAGGGACATCGAGGCGCCCGAGAACTGCCAGTGTTCTGCCCGGGAGTCGGAGCCTGGATCGTCCCGCCGCCCGAGGATATCCTGATGACGTGCCTCGCCCCGGCGCTCGCGCCAGGATCGTACCTCGTCTGATAGTCCGTCTTCGTCCAAGAGCTCTATCCGGCCCCCGATCGCCCTCGCTCCTCTTTCCGCGGCCCGGAGCTGCCGGCAGACCCAGTCCGGGGCGACGACAGTATCTGCGTCGGTGGAGGCTATGAGAGCGTCCGGGAGCCCGAGGGAGATCAGCCGCCCACAGGCCGCTTCCATGCCCGCCCGCCGAGCGTGGCCCGCCCCGAGACCGGGACCTTCAAGCAGGGCAAGCCTTAACTCCGGGTAACCGGAGGCCGCCTCCAGAGCCCGGTCCGCGGTGGCGTCTGAGCAGCCGTCTAGCACCAGGATCACCTCGTACTCCTCGGGCTTTACCCCACTCTGCACGGCCAGCGAGCGTATGCAGCGCCCGATGAGATCCTCTTCATCTTTTGCCGGTACCACGACCGAGACCTTGAGGCTCGGCTCGGGAGGCCCGAGAGGTGGAAGCTCTACGCCGCTCATACGGGCATGGGCGCCCCGGACTCCACCAGCTGCCGGCCCTCTTCGTAGTCCTTATCGAAGTTATGTGTCAACACACCCACACAAATATCTTCGCGTCCGTACCACACGGTAAAGGACTCCTCCGAGCCGTCGTGGGGGACGAACTTCGCCTCGTCCGAGCCGTCCCCCCAAGCGGTGTACTTGATCGTGCGTCCCCCGATGGTGGACCAGAAGCCGGGGGCGGTGTCCCACCGCGCCTCGCCGCCGGCCATGACCGTGCCCGCCACACTGCCCATGCTCAGCGCCTCCCCCCAGTGCTCGACGTGCAGCCTGCGGCCTGCGGAGGGGTTGTATGCGTAGGAGATATCGCCGACGGCGTACACGCCGGGCGCCTCCGTGCGCATCGCGGCGTCGGCCAGGATGCCGCCGGGTTCGACGGTAAGGCCGGCGTTCTGGGCTATCTCCAGCCGGGGCCTCGCGCCCGTCCCGAGCAAGACCGCGCCAGACGCGAGCGGCTCGCCGCCGCCAAGCGCGACCTCGAAGCCCTTTTCGGAGCGGCTTATCTTCTCGACCTCCGCACCGAGCCGGAGCCGGACGCCGTATTCTTCCAGCCAGTGCCGGATGCGCCCGCCGGCCTCCTCGCCGAGCAGGGCCCCCTGCGGCAGCTCGTCCAGGCTGACCACCGTGACCTCGGCGCCGCGCATCGCCAGGGAGGCGGCGGCCTCGCAGCCGATAAAGCCGGAGCCCACGACGATTACGCTGTTACCATTTGCGGCCAGCCAGGAGAGGCTGGTGGAGTCCTCGACGGTGCGCATGGTGAGGACCTCCGGGTCCTCCGCGCCGGGGATGGGTGGCCGGATCGGCTCGGAGCCGGTGGCCAGCACGCAGGCGTCGTAGGGGATCTCGTCCCCGCCCTCCACACCCACGACGCCGCGCCCGGCATCCAGGTAGGAGGCCGGAGTCGCCGGCCTGAGCTCCACGCCGTTCTCCTGGAACCAGGTCGCGGGCTGCATCGGGAGCTCGTCTCTCTCCAGCTCGCCACGCAGGTACTCTTTCGTCAGCGGCGGCCGCCGGTAGGGCGGGTGTTGCTCCCCGGCCAGGAGGGTCACGTGCCCGGTGCCGCCGGTGTCCCGGTAGGCTCTAGCCGCCGATATACCGCCCGGGCCGCCGCCTACGATCACCACGCGCTCTTGCTGGTTCTGACGGGCTTGCTGGGTCATTCGGTGTCTCCGTTCCGGTCGTCCTCGTACAGCTCTAGCCGGTAGTCCGGCGTCGCCCGCTGGATCCGCGGGGAGAGCATGGTGCTGGCCCGGATAGCCTCGTGTACCTCGTCGCCCCCTAGCGGGTACGTCCGCGTCTGGTGCCGCCAGTGGACGGCGAGCAGCGTGCCGCCGGGGGCGAGCGCCGATTCTAGACCACGCAGCGCGGCGAGCATCGTCTCCCGGTCGAAGTAGTAGAGGACCTCTGAGGCCACGATCAGGTCAAACGGGCCTTCCGGCGTCTCCTCGGGCATCGTGCGACGCTCGACCCGGACGTTCGGTACGGAGGCTAGCCGCTCGCGGGCCAGGGCAACGGCCTTCTCCGAGGCGTCCACGGCGAGCAGGCTGTCGCAGTACGGGACCAGCATCGCGGTGAACACCCCGATGGAGCACCCGATCTCCAGCGCCCGCCCGAAGTGCCGACCACCGAGCGCGGACAGGGTATCCTCGTACTTCTTCCGCTCGTAGTCACTGGTAGAGAAGTTCCACGGGTCGTCGGAGGCTCTGTACAGTCCCTCGAAGTATTCGCGATCCAGCCGTCCGGCGCGGCTCACCGCTCGTCCGCTCCCCTGGAGTCCAGGATCGCCTCCCGGCCGGCGCGGGCGAGGGCCGGTTCGAGGCGATGCTGGAGCAGAAACAGCTCTAGGTCGCGCCGGGCGCGGTCCAGCGGGCCGGAGACGGCGAACGGGCGCGAGCCGCAGGCCCGGGCCGCCTCGTCGAGCATCCTGCGGCACGAGTCGGCGATCGTCGAGCGGAGCCGGATCGAGAGCCCGGCGAACGACGCCTCCGCGTCCGCGTCGGCGACGGTGGCGGCGTGCTCGATCCAGCGGTCCATCGTGCCCCGCTCGGCCAGCATCCTGCCGGCGGCGAGCGAGACTATGTCGTCGGGATCTCCGCCCGTCTTCTCCGCCAGCGTCGCCAGGGCCGAGTCCACGGCGCGGTCGGCGATGCCCGCCCAGGAGACGGCGGTTCGGACCGCGTCGCGGCCAAAATATGGGTCGCGGGAGATCTCACCCGGACCACCGAGCACGGCGAGCACCGGAGCGTCCCGGAAAACGACTCGGTGGCTCTCCGAGGAGCGCATGCCCGCGCTCCTGTACCAGCCCCGGTCTATCTCGTGGCGTTCGGGCGCTCCCGAGAGGTCCACGTACGCCAGATACGGTGGTCCTGGCGGAGAGCCCTCCGGCCCTCGGGCCAGCACCAGGGCCCGGTCCACGCCGCCCGCGCCGGAGCAGAAGGTCTTGACGCCGTGCAGGGTAGTCTTATCTCCGGCCCCGGCTAGCCGCGCGGGCTCGCCCTCGCCGGGGACCGGGTCCGCGCCCCAGAGCCCGAGCAGTAGCCCACCGCCGGCGACCCTCTCCAATTCCAGGCTGCGTAGCGGCTCGGGGGCCGCGATGGAGAGCCGCTCGACGGCGTTGAGGTGGCCGTCGTAGATCCGTCCGACGGAGCCGTCGGCATCGGCTACCGCTCTGAGCGCGGACCACTCCTTCCTGAACGTTGCCCGGCGTCCGGGGCCCGATACCGGCTCCGGTACGGGCAGGGCGAGCGCCCCCGCCCGTGCGAGCAACTCGAAAGGGAGGTGGGGGAAAGCCGGGGATTCGTCACGCCCGGCCGCGCCGCGCCGTATTTCGGCGAGGGCGTCGTCCAGGACGGCGTGATCCAGACCCGGAAGCGGGGTGCTCTCATCCAGCCTACTGGTCTCGCGGGTATCGCCGGTCGTAGATCTCATTTCCCCTCCAGAGAGTCCGCGCCGCCGGTCACGTCGGTCACGTGGGGTATGGGGGACATGGGCCGTGGCTCGCAGCCGAGCTCGCGGATACGCCGGGACAGCTTCCCGACCAGCGCGACGGTCTGCTCGCAGCCCTTACGACGGGCTCCGGGGCCGAGGCCGTCGTGCATCAGCACCACGGAGCCGGGACCGATATCGTCGCCGATGCCGTCCAGCATCTCGCCTGCGGCGTCTCCGCGCCAGTCGTGGGTGTCCTCGGTCCAGAAGGCCAGGCCGAGACCCATATCGGCGGCCACCTCCTGCGTCCACGGGGCACAGACGCCCCACGGCGGACGCCAGAGCGTGGGGCTCGCGCAGGCCTCCGCGAGGTCTCGCAGCCCGGCGCGGGCATCTTGCTCGACCTCGTCCCTGGTCATCTCTGTGTGGCGTACGTGCCGGCTACAGTGAAGCTCCACCCGGTGCCCGTTCCCGAGAGCAGAGCGGATCAAACCCGGATAACGTCGGGCCAGCGGCGCCACGGCGAAGAACGTGGCCCTGGCCTCCGCCTCTTCCAGCGCCCGCAGCACGAGCGGGGTCCAGATCGGGTCTGGCCCATCGTCGAAGGTCATCGCCACCCCGGGAGCCGCCTCTCGGGGCTCCTCCACGCTACTGCTCTGACGTGGCGGCTCTAGTACGGTCTCCGGTATGATCCTGTTTGTGGCGGGGCCTGACAATGCCGCCAGATACTAGCATAACCTCCTAACTTAGCCCCCGGCTACCGGATAGGCTCCAATCACGCGGCTCTTGGTGTAGCCCGACGCGCCCACCCACGGAGCGGAGGCCGACGTCTCCTATGCGGTGGTACGTGTGGTTCACGAAGCGGTCTACGCGGCGAGCCCCGTCTACGGCTGGTGAGAGGCGGCTACGTCTGACAACTCCGTGCCTCCCTGCCGGAACCCCACGTCGTCTCGTGCTCCGTAGGGGACCGGCCGGGTACCGGACCGGGAGCGTGGGCTTATAGAGGCGGACGTGGAGCCAGCAAACGCCTCAAGGCTCGCGTCCGCCAAACCTCCTATGGGGGCCGGACTCTACACTCCCGGCGCCTTGTCCTTGGCGGGAGATACCTCCGTGGCGACGGCCGAGCGGAACTGCGCTACTATCTCCTCCCAGGCCACCTTACCCTGCCGGTCACTGGCCTGGGTCGCCTTCCACAACGTGCCGGACTCCGGTACGAAGTCGTCGGGGACGGGGAGCACGTCGTACCAGGGGTGGCGCTCGGAGGCGTCGTCCACCGCCCGGTCGAAAATGACGAGCTCGGGCCGGAGGTGGAGCATGAGCGAGGTCTCCATGCCGGCGGCGTGCTCCACGTCCCAGCCCGCGAAGCCGCTCGGGAAGAGCACGTCGAGGGTTTCCTGGGATAGCTCGGCGAAGGGATGCTCTGCGAGGACTATGCGGGCACCACTATCGGGGTGACGCTCCAGCGCCAGGTAGGCCGCCTCGTAGATGAAGTTCTGGTTCTCGAAGTGCCAGTTGACCAGCGCCAGGCGCTTGAAGCCCTGATCCACCAGCGCCCCGACCACGTCCTCCACCAGTGACATCAGCGTCCGGGCGTTTAGAGACGTGGTGCCGACGAACCCCTGGCCGCCGCCGCTCAACGGACGCGAGCGGTAGCCGTACTCGATGGGCGGTGCGACGAGGAAATCCAGCTCGTCGGCGACCGCGTACGATAGCTCGGTGGCGAGGATGGTGTCCGTCGCCAGTGGCAGGTGGTAGCCGTGCTGCTCGGTCGCCCCGATGGGTATGAACACCCCGGCGTCGCGCCCGATGGCCTCCTCGACCTCGGGCCACGTCATCTCAGATAGCGTCCTGGTTCTCTGTGCCACTTTCTCTCCTATCTAGCTATCCAGGCGTTGGCTTACCGCGGAGGAGACCGGGAGACATACTCCACCCGGGCTCCTCGATGCGTCGCGGCTGTTGGGCTCGGTACCGCTACTCCCGTACGGGTTCCTCCTCGTGCTCGGCGCGCGGCTCGGCGTTGCGGGGTTCGGGCTGACGGACGACGGACTCCGGCGTCGCGCCGGCCTTCTCGGCGATCTTGTTGAGGATCAGATAGATCACGACACCGGCTATGAGGCCGTTTACCGGCGGCACGCCGGGCGAGAACTGCGCCACGAGGCAGGCCGCGAAGTAGGTGACGATGCCGACCCAGTTGAACGCCGGAAGTCGGACCGAGTCCAGATCCGGGACGTTGGCCCGCCACTTGATGAAGTAGTCGGCGGCTATCACGGCGCCGACCGGCGGGATGAACGTGCCGAGGAGGATCAGGTAGCTCTCCAGGAAGTTGTAGAAGCCGCTGATGGCGAGCACGATGCCGATGAGCGCGCCGCCGATGACGATCCCCCGGCGCTTCTCGGTGCGGAAGAAGTTCGCCCCGGCTACGGAGAAGGCGTAGGCGGTCCGGTCGGCGGTGGTCCAGACGTTGAGTAGCATCAGGAGGAGCCCGGCGGCCAGTAGGCCCTGTATGCCGAGCACGCGGGTCAGGTCCGCCTCCTGATACACCAGCGCGCCCATCGCTCCGGCGAAGATAAAGAGGCCGTTGCCGAGGGTGAAGGCGACGAATCCAGCAAGGATGGCGCCTTTTGTGGTGGAGCAGAAGCGGGTCCAGTTGGTGATCTGGGTGCCACCGCTTACGAAGGTGCCGATGATCAGGGTCAACGCCAGCGCGATGCCGACCTCGGAGGTCGCGCCGATGCCGGTGAGGTCCGAGAGGCCGCCGGCGTCACCGGTGGCCAGCCACAGGCTTATGCCTATCAGAATCAGCATCGTGGGTACCGACACGCGGCTCAGTATGGCGAGCGCGGAGATGCCGATGTACGCCGTCCAGGTAAAGGCCAGGGTGAACAGGATGACCAGCGGTATGAACCACCCCGGGCCTATAATGTCGGCCAGGATCACGCCGGGCAGGGCTATCGCCCAGGCGTACCAGCCGATCTGGGTAAAGCCGAGCAGGCTGTCCACAATCTTGCTGCCCTTCTCGCCGAAGCTAAAACGGGCCAGCAGCACCGTGTTCAGGCCGCTGCGCTGGGCGGCGACGCTGAGGACGCAGACGTACGCGCCGAGCATCGCGCTCCCCAGCATCACGACGCCGACCATATTCCAGAAAGAGAAGCCGGGACCGACCTGGCCCCCGGCGTACATCGAGCCCACCCAGAAGGTAAACCCGAGCAGGATCAGGGCTATCGTCCAGTCCGACCTCCGCGCGCCCTGTGGCACCGCCTGCAGCGGGTAGTCTTGCTTGCTCTCTTCCTGTCTTGCCGCCTGACTCTGGCTCATCTTGCGCTCCTTTCCCTGCTTTGTCCTGATTTCTTGGCCGCTCTCACGTCCCTCGGGCCCAGGTTTGCTCCACAACCGCCGTGGGTTTCTCCCGCTGGCGGGAGGGGGATCCGGCCCCGACCCCGCCGGCTTTTACCCTGGTCTCGAAGAATGGGCGTGTCTCCCTCGTTTATCCTCGGAGCGCGGCCCGGTCCCCACCAGTTCCGCCACGCTCCGAGGCTTTATACTTGGCTAGCTTCCAATGACGTTGTGCTCCGGGCCGAACGGGAAGCCGGTTATGTTCTCCGCGCCGTCTTCCCCGACGACGAGGATGTCGTGCTCTCGGTAGCCGCCGGCGCCGGGCTCGCCCTCTGGGACCATGATCATCGGCTCCATGGAGACGACCATGCCCGGCTCCAGCACCGTTTCGATGTCCTCCCGCAGCTCGAGCCCGGCCTCGCGGCCGTAGTAATGGCCGAGTACGCCGAAGGAGTGGCCGTAGCCGAAGGTGCGGCTCGAGAGCAGGCCGTGCTCGCGGAAGATCTCGTTCAGCTCGCCCGCGATGTCCATGCAGCGCACGCCGGGCCTTATCAGCTCCAGGCCGCGCCGGTGAACCTGGCAGTTGACCTCCCACAGCTCCAGTGCCTTCTCCGAGGCCTCGCCGAAGAACAGCGTCCTTTCGAGTGCGGTGTAGTACCCGGCTATCATGGGAAAGCAGTTCAGGCTCAGGATGTCGCCGTGCTGGACCTCGCGGGAGGTCGGCCAGTTGTGGGCGCCGTCGGTGTTTATCCCCGACTGGAACCACACCCAGGTGTCGCGCAGCTCGGCGTGGGGGTAGGTGCGGGCGATCTCACGCACCATCGCCTGTGTGCCGGCCAGGGCGACCTCGTACTCGGGCACGCCCTCGTGTATCGCCTCCACGACCGCTGCGCCGCCGATGTCCGCGACGCGGGCGCCGTTCTTTATGAGGTCTATCTCCTCGGGGGATTTGATCATACGCTGGGCCATCGTCGCCTGCGAGATGTCCACGAGCTCGGCCTCGGGCAGGGCGTCCTGCACCTTGCGCCTCGTCTCCAGGGTCATGTCGTCATCCTCGACGCCGAGGCGCAGCCGTGTGAGACCGGCCTCCTCCAGAACCTGCCGCACGGCGTAGAAGAAGTTGTCCCGGTGCCAGTCGGTGTATACGAGGTTCTCGCCGAAGCTGCGGCGCCAGGGCATGCCGGCGTCTATGTTGGCCGAGAGGGTGATGCTCTCCTCCTGGGTTACCACCAGCCCGTAGCTGCGGCCAAACTGGGTGTACAGGAAATCGCTGTAGTAGTTGATGTTGTGGTAGGAGGTGAACAGCACTGCCTCTATGCCCTGATCAGCCATGTGCCGCCGGAGCCTGGCGTTGCGGCGCTCCATCTCCTCGTTCGAGAAGGTGGGCGTCGCCTTCTCTCCGTTGTGGATCAGCTTCGTCTTCGGCAGGTCGCTTATCTGCTGCATGTCGCTCTCCTTCTCTTCTGGGGTTTGAAATACACTCCGCGCCGGACCCTCCGGCCTACGTCATGCCGTATCCTTGCTCAAGATGTCTCTGCTTGAGGGGGCGTCTCTCATCCTCCGGCGTAACCCTGCGTGAAGTGCTCTGAGATGTACTTCTCGCCCTCGTCACAGAGCAGGGTGACTATGTTTTCGAGCTCCGGGTGCTCTCGGCGCACCCGCCGCGCCGCCACCAGGTTCGCCCCGCTCGAAGGACCGACGAACAGCCCGTAGGTGCGCGCCAGGTGGCGCATCTCGGAGACGGCTTCCTCGGAGCTCACGGGCAGCACCCCGTCCACCATACTCCGGTGACGCTCGTAGATGCCGGGCACGAACCCGTCGGAGATTCCTTCCACGAGGTGCTGGCCGATCTCGCCGCACAGAATGGTGCATGACTCGTCGGGCTCCATCGCAAAGAGCTTCGCCGACGGGTTGACCTCCCTGAAAGCCTGTCCGACGCCCACCAGCGTGCCCCCGGTCCCGACGCCCATCACCAGGGCGTCCGGCACGACACCTTCCGGCAAGCCGGCGAGTATCTCCGGGCCGAGCCAGGTCCGGTTCTCCTCGACGTTGTGCTCGCTCTCGAACTGGGCGGGGCAGAAGTATCCGTCCTGCTGGCCGAGCTCACGAGCCTTTGCCAGCGCCTCGTCAACGTGGAAGTGGCCGACCTCCAGGACCTCGGCCCCCAGCGCCCGGCTGATTGCGACCCGTTCGCCGGAGAGGCCGGTCGGCATGACGACGAGCATGTTGTAGCCCTTTACCGCGGCGACCATCGAGAGCGCATTGCCGGTATTTCCACTCGTGGCCTCGACGATGGTGTCTCCGGGCTTTATGCGGCCTTCCTCCTCGGCTTTTTCGATCATGTACCGGGCAATCCGGGCCTTTACGGAGCCCGAAGGGTTCAGGTACTCCAGCTTGACGTAGAAGCCCTCAAGCTCTACCAGCGGGGTATTACCTATAGAGTCCAGCACGTTGTGCGTGACCCCCGGTACGGTGGTCCTGGTCGTGGATGCCGTCATCCTTTTACCTCCTTCTCTGTCCTGCGGACCTATAGAGTCTTGTCCGGTGTGTTATCCACCCTGGTCGCTCTGGCCTCCGGCATGAGGTCCGGTTCTGGCCGGGGGGCGGTATCTGCTGCGGGGCTCTCGTCCTGCTCCTGTTGCAGGGGCTGCCAGGCCGTCTCTCGTGTCATCAGCATCGCCACCAGGGCTATTATGGCCGCCGCTATCAGGTAGAAGCCGGGGGCGAAGTCGTTGCCGGTCTGGGCGATGAGGAAGGTGGCGATGAAAGGGGCGGTGCCGCCGAAGATCGCATTTCCGAGGTTGAACGAGAGCGCGAAGCTGCTGTAGCGCACGGTCGTCGGGAACATCTCGGTGAGGAAGGTGGCGAGCACGCCGTCGTTGCCCGCGAGCATCGCGCCGAGCAGTATCTGGGCGAGTATGGCGAATCCTATGCCCCCGAGCGACATCAATCCGAACGCCGGGATGGTGAACAACACGAACAGCACGCACGCGCTGATGAGCACGGGCTTCCTGCCGATCCGGTCGCTCAACGATCCCACTATCGGCAGCATGATCACGTAGGCGGCAAGCGAGATTATCGTGGTAAGAATCGAGGCGACGGGGTCGAAGCCGAGCTCCTCGGACAGGTAGGTCGGCATGTAGCTCAGGATCATGTAGAAGCCTACGGCGTTCAGGCACACGATGCCGAATGCGACGAGGATCTGCTTGTAGTTGCGGCGTAGACCCGCGATCAGGGGCGCCTGTACGGTCTCCCGGCTGCGCTCGAGCTCCTGAAAGAGCGGAGTGTCTTCCAGCTTCAGGCGGATGTAAAGGCCGACTAGCCCGAGCGGACCCGCCGCGAGAAACGGGAGCCGCCAGCCCCAGCCCTGCAGCGCGGCCTCCCCCAGGTTGAACTGGAGCAGCGAGGCGACGCCGGCTCCCAGTACCAGACCGGCCGCCGTGCTCGCCGGGACCATGCTCACCAGAAACCCCCGGCGTCCCTCCGGTGCGTACTCCGCTATGAAAGAGCCCGCCCCGGCATACTCGCCGGCGGCTGAGAACCCCTGTACCAGCCTGGCGACGAGCAACAGCGCCGGCGCGGCCAGCCCTATCGTGGCGTAGCTGGGTATCAGACCGATAGAGAAGGTCGAGGCGGACATGATGATGATCGTTAGCGCCAGGATCCGCTTGCGGCCCAGCTTATCCCCGAAATGACCCCAGAACAGACCGCCTATCGGGCGCACCACGAACGAGACCGCGAAGACGGCGAAAGCTCCCAGAAGTGCGGCCGTCTCGTTGCCCGAGGCGAAAAATACCGCCCCGATCGTGGCCGCCAGATACCCGTAAGAAGCGTAGTCGAACCACTCGATCAGGTTCCCAACCGCCGCGCCCGTAACGGCCCGTCTGACGGCGGAAGCCCGAGCCTCCGGCGCCGCTGCGTCTCCTCGAACCGACAAATCGTACCTCCCGGCCTTTCCCACAAATACAGTTGCATTTATAGCAACGGTGTTGTGAACAAGGTAAACGCTGGTAATAGGGCTGTCAACGATTCAGGGTAAGTTTTCACAATTTTTTTGGGACGAGCGCAGATTTGACGGTGTCTGGAATGAGACTCACGCCATGATCCTGGGTAGTCGCGTGTCAGGATCGGCAGTTATCGGCCATGCGGCTGAGGAAGCTTTTGGAGCTCTTGGATATCTTGGAGGACGCGGAGCGTACCGGATGTATCGCGAGTGGGGAGAGTGGCGTTGGTCCGCGTGGTGGGGTCTCCCGTGCGGGCGAGTCGGGTTCTGCGTTCGCCGGGATATGCTCACCTTTTGGGAGAGGGTTACATGAGTCGGGCCTACTCAGCTTCCGGGAGCGTCGGCCTCCGGAGCGTCTACGTGGCTGCCCAGGCTGATCGAGATCCGCTCTGCGGTTTGCCTGACCATCTTTCCCAGGTCGTGGGTGCGGTCTGCGGGTACGCGGTAACGCGGGGCGGTCAGCAGTACGGCGGCTATTACCCGGTCCCGATTGTCGCGGACGGGGGCAGAGATGCCGGTCTCCTCGAGAGAGGTTTCACCGTCGTTGATCGCGTAGCCTCTCTGGAGGATACGGCGTAGGTCCTCGAAAAAGGCGTCGGGGTCCACGGTGGTGCGCTCGGTGAGCCTTTCGAGGCCACGTTCGGCGAACTTCTGGGCCTCCTCCGGATCTTCGGCGAGAAAGACCCGCACCGAAGAGCTGGCGGCCTCCGGGTAGCGGGTGCCCACGGGGGAGGTGTGTTTGACCTTGCGGGGACTTGCGGCCTGCTCGACGCTCACCGTCTCCCGGACACTCCACACGGTGAGCACGGCCGTCTCGCCCGTCTCGCGTGATAGGTCTTCCAGAAACGGCCGCGCCACGCGCCGCACGTCCATGTTCGCCAGCATCGGGCCTGCGAGTGCGATGACCCCGATGCCGAGCCGGAAACGGCCGCTCGCGGGGTCCCGCTCGACGAGGCTGGTCTCTTCCAGGGTGGCGAGTATCCGGGATACGGTGCTCTTGTGCAGCTGGAGGCGGCGGGAGATCTCGTTCACCCCGAGCACCGGCTCCTCCCGGCTAAACGCCTGGAGGACGTATATGCCGTTGCGCAGGGCGGAGGTGCCCGTCTTGGAAGACGCCCCGTTCTCCTCCTGCCGCTCTACCGCGTCTCCCGTCGAGCCACGCCCCATACCAAGCTCCTTACGAATCAGAGTGTCGCGCACCGGGACGCTGACCGTCCAGCGCCCGCCTTCTACCACCACCTCGTCATTGTACGGGTGCTCCGCCGATTCTGGGAGAGGCTGTACGGTTTATCTACGTCCCTGCGGACTCCTCCGGCTATCCGGCGGGCTGGAATAGTCCACGCTTCCTGAGCCAGGCTTGCGTGGCGGACACTTGATTGAATGTGTTGATGTGGAACCCGGCGAGGCCGTAGCGAGTATCGCCCATGTAGGGTAGTAGCGCGTCTATCAGCTCATCCGGACGGTAAGCCCCGGCACCAAACAAGCGTCCGGCGAGCCCGCGCTGTTTGGTCAGGTAGCGCAGAGAGTCTCCGAGCCCGATCTTCATCGAGATGCGGAGTAGCCGGGCTTTGCCGACCACGCCGGGTATACCGACGTAGACCGGCAGATCGAACCCGCGCTCGCGGGCCCACTCTATCCAGCGGAGCACGGCACCGGGGTCGAAGCAGATCTGGGTAACCGCGTAAGAGGCGAACCGCTGCTTCTCCAGCAGAGCCCCGAAAAGGGCCTCCTCCTCTATGAGCGGGTGGGGCTCCGGGTAGGCCGGGACCCCGATCCTTTCGAGGCCGTGATCCAACCCGGCCAACGCCCCGAGCAACTCCGCCCCGCTAGAGAAGGAGCCTGCGGGCTCCTCGGAGTCTCCGCCGATGACGAAGACTTCCCGGATACCCGTTGCCTCCAGCCGCCGCACGACGTCCTCCAGGTGTTCCTCGCTCTCGATTAGCCGGGCCGAGAGGTGTGGGATGACCTCCAGCCCCCTCGCGGCCAGCCGCTCCGCGAGCCCCAGCGAGGCGTCCAGCCCGAAAGAGGGGGAGCAGGTGACGCTCACCCTGGTGCCCGGTGGGAGGGAGTTTGCCTCCCCCGCTGCCCCTTCGGTGGGGATGAGCTCGTAGCGCAGCTCGGGTTGTACAGCGGGAGAAGCCCGTTTGGAGGCCCGCTGCTCTTTGGCAGTCTTCAGCGATGGTCCGAGTCTCACACTTTCCCTTACAGTCCCGGGTATAGCGGGTGACGGTGCATAAGGGCGCGGCTGCGGTCTAGCAGGGCTGCCCGCTCGGGCTCGAAGTCCTCGCCCAGGGCGGCGGCTATGATGCGCCCGATCTCCCGCATGTCGTCCTCTCCGAACCCGCGGGTGGTGAGCGCAGAGGTCCCGATCCGCAGACCCGACGGGTTCATGGGGGGCCGCTCGTCGAACGGTATGGCGTTGCGGTTTACCGTGATGCCGACCTCATCCAGCCGGTCCTCGGCGGTCTTTCCGTCGAGCCCGGTGGAGCCGAGATCCACCAGCACCTGATGCACGTCCGTGCCGCCGGTCAGGATGTTTATGCCGTTCTCCAGGAGCTCTTCGCCCAGCGCCCGGGCGTTCGCCACCGTCCGGCGCTGGCGCTCCTTGAAACCGTCGCTCGCCGCTATGCGCATGGCGACCGCCTTCGCCGCTATGACGTGCATCAGCGGCCCGCCCTGCTGGCCCGGGAATATGGAGCTGTTTATCTTCTTGGCGTACTCTTCACGGCACAGGATCATGCCGCTCCGCGGTCCGCCGAGCGTTTTGTGTACCGTGGTGGTCACGACGTCGGCGTGCGGCACCGGGTTCGGGTACTCACCGGCGGCGACCAGCCCGGAGAAGTGGGCCATATCCACCATGAGCTTCGCCCCGACCTCGTCGGCTATGCGTTTGAAGACAGAGAAGTCCAGGTAGCGCGGGTAGGCCGACCACCCGGCGACTATCAGGGACGGCTTGTGCTCGTGGGCGAGGCGCTCGACCTCGTCCATGTCCACCAGACCGCTCTCCCGGTCCACGTGGTAGGCGACGGGGTTGTAGAGCTTGCCGGAGACGTTCAGCTTCATCCCGTGTGAGAGGTGGCCGCCGTGGTCCAGCGCCAGCCCCAGGAACGTGTCGCCGGGCTCCATGAGCGCCATGTACACCGCGTTGTTCGCCTGGGCCCCGGAGTGGGGCTGTACGTTTACGTGCTCGGCCCCGAACACCTCCTTGGCGCGGTCTATGGCGAGCTGCTCCGCCACGTCAACCTCCTCGCAGCCACCGTAGTAACGCCGGCCCGGATAGCCCTCGGCGTACTTGTTGGTGAGGACCGAGCCCACGGCCTCAAGCACGGCGCGGGGGACGAAGTTCTCCGAGGCGATCATCTCCAGCGTGTCACGCTGACGCTCCAGCTCGCGTCCCAGAACCTCGTCTATCTCCGGATCCAGCTCCGAAAGCGGTGCCATCATGAACTCCCCCGGCAGGTCCGCCGTACCGTTACTCTTCTCGGACGATAGTGGCCAGCTCATCTCTCCTCCTCGTTTCTCTCCGCCCGCCCCAAGATATTAGGGCGGACCTTCTTGACAACGTGGTTACTAACTTCTAACATAGTTTTCACAACAGTGTTGAGTATATTGCAACGCAAGAGAGCTGGTCAAGGAGGCAGGAGATGCTGGAGAAGAGGACGCCGCTGTACGACTTTCACCTGCGGGCGGCGCGGGATCTCGTAAAGGGCGGCGGCGACTACATGTTCCCGACCTCCTACACCTCGCCGGTGGAGGAGCACCTCAACGTCCGCCGTCACGCCGGCCTGCAGGACCTCTCGACGATGGGCGAGGTAGACATCAAGGGGCCGGGCTCGGAGCGTCTGGTACGGCGGCTCCTGGTGAACGAGGTACAGGACATGGAGCCCGGCCAGCTCCGGTACACGACCATGTGCAACGAAGAGGGCGGCATCGTAGACGACGTTACCGTGTACAAGTTCGACGACGAGCACTTCATGATCGTGGTCAGCTCCGGGCCGCGGGCCAAGAGCTACCGTTGGATCCGGGACCACGCCGAAGGCTCAAGCGCCTACGTGACCGACGTAACCGCCTCGCTCGCCCTGCTCTCCGTACAGGGTCCTCTCTCGCGCATGTATCTAAAGAGCGTGGTGGAGGGCGTGGATCTCGACACCCTCCGGTTCTTCCGGTTCGCCCCGGCCACCATCGGCGGGGTAGAGATACTCGTGTCGCGCTCGGGATACACCGGCGAGCTCGGGTACGAGCTGTACGTGCCAAGCGATCAGGCCGGGCCGGTCTGGGAGTACATCCTCTCCACGGGCCGGGAGTTTGACCTCAGACCCTACGGCTTGGAGGCGATGCAGTCTCTACGCATCGAGAAGGCGCTGCCGCTGTACGGGCCGGACATCAGCGAGGACTACACCCCGTTCCACCTCGGGCTCGACGGGTGGATCAAGTTCAAAAAGCGGGACTTCATCGGGCGCGAGGCGCTACTCAGGGCTCAGGAGCAGGGGCTGGACAAGCGCTGGGTCGGGCTCACACTGGACAGCGAGATACCGGCAACCAAGGACGACGCGATCTACGCCATCGGCGACGTATCCACCTTCCGCGAGCTCGTCGAGAACGGCGCAGAGGCCGGGGATTACGAGGACGAGTTCCTCGCCGGAGACCGGAAGGTCGGCTACGTAACCTCAAGCACCTACGGGCCGTCCGTGAACAAGATGCTCGCGCTCGCCTACGTGGACACCGCCCACGCCTGGCCCGGCGGTAACTTGCTAGTGGAGATCGGCGGCCGCCCCGTGCCCGCGAAGGTCACGCAGACTCCATTCTTCGACGCGGAGTTCGCCCGGCCTCGCTCAAAGCCCGAGGACGATCTGGGCCGCTCCAAGCCCTCGCCCTCGCCGGTGCCGGCCCTGTACAACCGGCCGGGCATGGATTTCCGTACGCCCGCCCATTCCGGTAACGGGAGGTCGTGATGGCTGGCGTGGACTACTCCGGGCACTACGACGCGATAGTCGTCGGTGCCGGGGCGATGGGCAGCGCCGCCGCCTACGAGCTCGCCCGGCGCGGCAAAAGGGTACTCGTCCTGGAGCGCTTCGGGATACCCCACGACATGGGCTCCTCGCACGGGCAGACCAGGATCATCCGCCTCGCCTACTACGAGGACCCCTCCTACGTGCAGCTCATGCGCCGCGCCTACGAGCTCTGGCACGACGTACAGCACAAGGTCGGCGAGCGGCTGCTGTACAAGACCGGCTCCATAGACGCCGGACCCGAGGACTCGTGGGTCTTCAAGGGCTCCTGGGACTCGTGCCGGATGCACGACCTGCCCCACGAGGTCCTGACCGGGTCCGAGCTACACCGCCGCTACCCCGGCTACCATCTCCCCAAGGACCACCTCGCGCTCTTGCAGCCCGACGGCGGCTTCCTCACCCCCGAGCGCTGCATCGTCTCCTACGTGCAGGCGGCCCAGGCCGAAGGCGCCGAGGTCCACGGCCACGAGACTGTGCTGGACTGGGAGCCGCTCGAAAGCGGCGTGCGGGTCCGCACCGACCGGGGCTCCTACGACGCCGAGAAGCTTGTCGTGACCGCCGGAGCGTGGAACGCACACCTGCTCGGCGTGCTCGACGGTCTCGCCGTGCCCGAGCGTCAGGTGCTCGCCTGGCTGCAGCCCACCGCCCCCGAGCGTTTCCAGCCGGGCAGCTTCCCCGTGTTCAATTTGCTGGCCGAGGAGGGCCGGTTCTACGGCTTCCCGGTATTTGGAGTGCCGGGCTTCAAGTTCGGCAAGTACCACCACCTGGAGGAGGTCGTGGACCCGAACGAGATGGAGCGGGAGGCCCGCGGCGACGACGAGGCTCTGCTAAGGCAGTTCGCCGAACGGTACTTCCCAGAGGGCTGCGGCCCGACGATGAGCCTGCACTCGTGCATGTTCACCAACACCCCGGACAAGCACTTCGTCATAGACACCCATCCCGCTTATCCGCAGGTGTCGTTCGCCTCGCCATGCTCGGGGCACGGGTTCAAGTTCGCCAGTGTGGTAGGTGAGATCATGGCGGATCTCGCCGAGACGGGGATGACCCGCCACGACATAAGCCTGTTCCGCCTGGACCGTTTCCGCTCGACCGTCGGTGCGGCCGGTCGCGGGGTGCACCGGCAAGCTCCCGCCGCCAGCGGCCCCCGGCCTCAACCCGCGCCGAGCGCGGCGAACGGCTCCAACGGGCATGTGGATGCGGGCCAGAACGGCTCCGCCCAGAAAAACGGCCGGCTCCGGGCCTTCCCACAAAGAGGCGAGGTCAGGACGTTCTGGTAAGCGCCCGGGTTACGTCGCTTACGTTGCGGCCCGGGCGGCATCCTCGTCCGGGCCGGGAGGTGGGTTACAGTGCAAGACCGGTGACGATAGCAGCAGGGAAGCGGCAAGGGAGGTAAAGGGCGTGCATACGACGCAGGATCTCACCGAATCGTCGTTCACGATCACCGTCGACGGACGGAGGGCCGGCATCCAGGATGTGTTCCCGGAGTTCGACGAGCGCGACCGGCTCGGGATGATCTCACGCTCCCCCTGTGGGGTGGTCGGCGCGAGCGCGCTCATCCTGGCGACCGTGACGGCCTTCTACGAGCTGCAGAGGCGGCGGTCGGACGACTTCTTCGTCTACCCGGACTACTTCGTGTTCCACGCCGGAGGCCCGGTAGGCGACCATAAAATGTTCGACATCTTCCCCGCCCACAAGGAGGTGGTGGTCGAGGACGATCCAGAGGAGATACTGCGGGCGATCAACGACCGGGCCGTGACCCGGCTACTGATCGAGGATGGGCCTCCGGCCGATCCCGAGTTCGGCCGCCCCACGCTCGCCAGTGTCGGTGTCCGCACGGCCGTCGCTTACTCGCCCGGTGGCCGGGTGGAGGGGGCGGACCTCAGCGTTACCGGGAACGAAGCGACCGAGGAGTACGTCGGAAACGTGCTCGACGGTTCGGAGGCCTTGGACGCCGGTGCGGGAGAGGGCGTGCGCGCCGGGCGCGCAACCCTGATGGAGGACGACAGGCCCTTGGAGACCTACCGGCGTCTTGCGGTGGATGAAGCTCTCGCACGGCTCTCGCGCCCGCAGCGGTAGATCCGCGGAGCCTCGGAGCGGCCCGAGCGTCGCACGCGCTGGTAATATTCCGGTCTCCAGGGACTCAGGGAGGAGGCAATGTATCAACTTCTAATACGCGGCGCGCGGGTGGACGGGGATCTGGTGGACGTCGCCGTGGCCGACGGCCGGATAGCGGAGATCGGACCGGGTATAGCAGGCGCGGCGGAGAGAGAGGTACAGGCCGGAGGCAGACTGCTATCCCCGCCGTTCGTCGAGCCCCACATACACCTCGACAGCACGCTCACGGCGGGAGACCCCCGCCCGAACCGATCCGGGACGCTGTTCGAGGGCATCGAGATCTGGTCCGAGCGCAAGCGGCGGCTGACCCGCGAGGACGTGATCTCCCGCGCGGAGGAGCTCCTGCGCTGGCAGGCGGCGCAGGGCGTGCTGCACGTCCGCACCCACGTAGACGTTACCGATCCCGAGCTGCTCGCCCTGGAGGCTCTGCTGGAGCTAAAGGAGTCGGTCGGCGACTGGATGGACCTGCAGATAGTGGCGTTTCCCCAGGAGGGCGTGAGCTCTTATCCCGGGGGAGCGGAGCTACTCGAAGAGGCCCTGCGGCTCGGGGCGGACGTCGTCGGCGGGATACCCCACTACGAGCACACCCGCGAGATGGGCGTCGCCTCGGTGGAAGAGTGCTTCCGAATCGCCGAGAAGTACGACCGGCCTGTGGACCTGCACTGCGACGAGACCGACGACCCGGGCTCCAGATTCCTGGAGGTCATGGCTTCGGAGGCCCTGCGAAGAGACTGGGGACCGCGCGTAACGGCCAGCCACACCACCGCATTCGGCAGCTACGACGACGCCTACGCCGCGAAGCTCATGGGGCTGCTCACCCGGAGCCGGATCCACTTCGTCGCCAACCCCCTGATCAACATTACCCTGCAGGGCCGCTTCGACTCCTACCCCAAGCGGCGCGGCATTACGCGGGTCAAGGAGCTGTGGCAGAACGGGCTGAACGTCGCGCTGGGCTCGGACAACGTCATGGACCCCTGGTATCCACTGGGTACGGGAAACATGCTCCAGCCCGCCCACATGGCCGTCCACGCCTGCCACATGACCTCTCGGGAAGAGGTGGAAGCCTGCTTCTCCATGGTGACCCGGGGAGCCGCAGATGCCCTGGGCCTGCAGGATTACGGTATCGTCGAGGGGGGCTCCGCGGACTTCGTGCTCGTGGACGCTCCGGACGAGTGGGAGGCTATACGACGCCTGGCTACGACCACACTCGTGGTGAAGAGCGGCCGGGTGATAGCCGAGACCAGCCCCGCCCGGACGAGCCTCTTCGGCGAGAGCATCGAGCCCGCCCCCGGCGGCGCGGGTAGCGGCGGGTGAGGCCGAGGCAGACGATATCGATCAGACCGGACGCTCGGGACGGTGTACAGGTCTGCGCGTCGGCGTCTCTGCCGGACTGGCGTTCTCGAAGCCTGGTCGCTCCTCTGCGGCTAAACTAACGCGCAAAGACCGCGCAATGCGGGCACGGCCGTGTACGGCGCAAAGCAGACAGACGAATCCCGCCTGAAGGTCTTTCTAACCGGCCCACCGGAGACAACCGGCGCCGGGATACGGCGCCGCTCTCCCTCCGTCTCACGCCGAGGCGACCGGCTACTCTCCGGTGTTCTCCGTGTCCGGCGAGGCCCGTTTTCTCAGTGCTATGTTCAGCTCCTTTAGCTGGGCCTCGGTTACGGGGCTCGGGGCCTGCATCATCTCGTCGCGGGCGGCCTGTGTCTTGGGGAAGGCCATGACCTCGCGGATGTTTGGCTGGTCGCGCAGGACCATGATGAGACGGTCTATGCCGGGCGCGATGCCGCCGTGGGGCGGCGCGCCGTAGCGGAAGGCCTGCAGCAGCGCCCCGAACCGGCTCTCCGCATCCTCGGCCGAGATCCCTATGACGTCGAAGACCTTCTGTTGTAGCTCGGGGCGGTGGATCCTGATGCTACCCGAGGCCAGCTCGGTGCCGTTGGCGACCAGGTCGTAGAGTTGGCCGATCACCCGTAGCGGGTCGGTTTCCAGGAGCTCCAGGTCCTCGTCGCGCGGCATGGTGAACATGTGGTGCATCGGCTCGATGCGGTCCTCTTCCTCGTTGTACTCGAACAGCGGGAAGTCCGTTACCCAGCACAGCCCTAGCTCTTGGGGAGAGGCGAGATCCAACCTGTCCCGCAGGTGCAGCCGCAGCCGCGAGAGGCTCTCGAATACCACCGGCCCGGAGTCGGCGACGAAGAACATGTAGTCCCCGGCCTCCGCCCCGAGCCGCTCTCGGAGGGCACCGGCCTCTTCATCGGAGAAAAACTTGGCGATAGGGCCGGTCAGGCCGTCTTCGGTGACCTTGAGGTACGCGAGCCCCTTCGCCCCGCCCTCTGCGGCGACGGCTGTCAGGCCGTCTATCTCCTTGCGGGAGAGATCCCCGAGGTCTCCGCAGGCCAGCCCGCGAACCGCGCCGCCGGAGGAGACGGCGTTCGCGAAAACCTTGAAGTCCGAGCCGGCGACGAGGTCCGAGACGTCGGCGAGCTCCAGGCCGAAGCGGATGTCGGGCTTGTCGGTGCCGAAGCGGGTCATGGCCTCGTGGTAGGTCAGGCGCGGGAACGGGCGCTGCATGATGCGCTTGTCGGTGAGGCCCTCGACTATCTGGGCGAAGAGCTCCTCGGTGAGGGAGAGCACCTCCTCCTGGCTGGTGAAGCTCATCTCCAGGTCTAGCTGGGTGTGCTCGGGCTGGCGGTCGCCGCGCTGGTCCTCGTCTCTTAGGGCGCGGGCGATCTGGAAGTATCGCTCGAAGCCCGCGACCATGAGGATCTGCTTGAACTGCTGCGGCGACTGGGGCAGGGCGTAGAACTCGCCGGGATGCAGCCGGCTCGGCACCAGGTAGTCCCGCGCGCCCTCGGGGGTGGAGGCCGTGAGGAGTGGCGTCTCTATCTCCAGGAAGCCGCGCTCGTCCAGGAAGTCGCGCATGTATTTCACGACCCGGTGGCGGAACACGATATTGTCCCGCATCCGGTCGCGGCGCAGATCCAGGTAGCGGTACTTCAGGCGCAGAAGCTCCTCCACGTCACGCTCGCGGTCTATCTCGAACGGCGGGGTGTCGGAGGTGGAGAGTACCTGCATGGTGGAGACCTCGACCTCGACCTCACCGGTGGAGAGATCCGGGTTCTCATTGCCCTCGGGCCTGCGGGCGACCACGCCCTCCACGGCGATGGTCCACTCCGGGCGCAGGCTCTCGGCCTGGGCAAAGACGCTCTCGTTGTCGGGGTCGAAGGTGACCTGGGTAACGCCCCAGCGGTCTCTGAGGTCTATGAATATGAGGCCGCCGTGGTCCCGGCGGCGGTTTACCCAGCCGGCGAGCCTCACGCACTCTCCCACGTCCTCCGCGCCGAGCCGGGCCGCCGTGTGCGACCTGTACGGGTTCCCCGGGCCCTGCTCTGCGCCCTGCTCGCCGGGCCGCGGCGTGGCCGAGCCTCGTTCCTCGCTGTGCAAATCTACCCTCCGCTAGTCTCCGCTGGTACTCGTGAATCGTCTACGACTGCGCTGTATCCGCAATCCGGTGCAACCTACGCTCAAAGTATAGGTGAGTATAGGGTAGGCGGAATAGTCGTGCGGAGTTCGAAGCGCGGGACCGGACGGGCCCCGGGCTCCGTTGCGTGTCTCGTTGGGCCATGCTAAGTTTGCCAGCGGCCGGGACGGGGCCGAGCCTCGGGTATCCGCGCGCAGAGGGACGCAGAGGGAGGATAAGGGGAGAATAGTATCCTGGGAGATAGGGGAGATGGACAAAGCGTCGCCCGCTTTACGATAAAGCTCCTGTGGCTGGCCTGTGTGGTCCTCTTGCTCCCGGCGACGGCCACGGCCTGCGGTGGTGGGGAGGATGAGCCTTCCCCGGAGCCCACGGTGCAGGGCGCGACTACCGAGTCTACCTCCGCCGTGGCGGGCGAGCAGAGCATGGAGGACGAGCCCTTCAGCCTCATTACGCAGGATCAGGCGGTCCCGCCGGACTTCCGGGCGGCCTACGAGCGGGGGTCCCCGATAGTCGTGCAGTTCTTCGAGCAGGACGAGATGTCTTTCTATCCCCAGGGCCTCGGGGTGGACAGTATCGTGGACGGCTCCATCGGGCAACTTCAGGGGCAGTACCCGGACGTGGAGTTTTTCTCCTACGACATAGACGACCCGGGCGTGGCCGAGAATAGCGGTGAGCTCGAGCTGGGCCAGTACGGAACCCTCGCGGCGCAGCTCGGGGTGAGCCTGACGCCCTACGTCGCCCTGCTCGCCCCACGCGACGGGAACTACGCGTACGAGAGCGTGTTCGTGGGCTACGTGACCCAGCCCGTGCTCGACCAGGCGCTCGCGGATCTCGCGAACACCCGGACGACCGGGTCCGACGAGGAAGACCGGCTCGTTCTGCAGCAGGCCGAGACCGCCGGTGGCGGCCGGCTGCGATCCGTTACCATCGGCAACGACGGAAGCTCGGAGGCTTCCCTCGGCGGCTACGAGCTGACCGCCGTCAACCCCTCCACCGGCGAGGCCGATCCGGGCTCCGGGAGCGTGAGCGTGGACGGGGAGGCCGCGGTCGAGCCGGGGGACTCACTCTCGTTGGGCCGGGCCCCGGATGTCGAGGACTCGGAGGGAGAGCAGGTGGACGGGACCTTCGGCGGCGGCTCCCTGAGCCTCTCACCCGGCGACCAGCTCGCCCTCGTGGGCCCCGACGGCGCGGTCGCGGCCACCTTTACGCTCTAGCCTGGGAGCCCCGGGCCGCGGCTGACATTCTGGCGGCCTGGGTTACACTGGGACCGTTATGCAGCTTATGCAGCCCGATACCGCAAACCCGCCCGGTGTTTACCTGGATCACGCCGCCACCACGCCGCTCGATCCGGGGGTCGCCGAGGCGTTCTCACGGGCCCTACGCCTGCCGAGGGCAAACCCTTCTTCGCGCCACGCGCCGGGCGCCGCCGCGCGCCGCTTGGTAGAGGAGGCCCGGGAGGAGGCGGCGCTCTTGATCGGGGCCTCCCCGGAGGAGGTCTACTTCACCAGCGGCGGCACGGAGTCTGACGCGCTGGGGGTCATAGGCCTGGCCCGCGCGGCGGCCCGCGAGCGGGGTGCCCGTCACGTGGTCTTGTCGGCCGTCGAGCATTCGGCGGTGCGGGAGGCGGCGGCAGCCCTGGATGCCGAAGGGTTCGAGATCACCCGGCTCGGCGTGGACCGTCACGGTCTCGTCGACCCGGATGAGCTCGCGGCCGCGCTGCGGCAGGACACCGCGCTCGCGGCCGTGATGTGGGCGAACAACGAGGTCGGGACCGTGCAGCCGGTCGGCGGGCTCGCCGGGGTCTGCCGCGAGCGCGGCGTGCCGCTCCACTGCGACGCGGTACAGGCCGTCGGGCATCTGCCGGTGGACGTATCTGGTACGCCGGTCTCGACGCTGGCCTTCACGGGCCACAAGCTGTACGGGCCGTCCGGCGTCGGGGCACTGTACGTACGCGGCGGCTCCGAGGTCACCTACATCGAGCCCCTTTTGCGGGGCGGGGGCCAGGAGCGCGGGCTGCGCGGCGGCACCGAGAACGTCGCCGGGATAGCGGCGTTCGGCGAGGCGTGCCGTCTCGCCCGCGCTGAGCTTGAGGAGCGCGCCCGGCGCGAGCGGGTATTGCGGGGCCGTCTGGTCGAGGGCGTGACGGCCATCCCCGGGGTGAGGCTCAACGGCCATCCCGAGCGGCGGCTGCCGGGGAACGCGCACCTCTCGGTCGAGGGGGCGGACGCGGAGAGCGTGGTCATGATCTGCGACGCCCTGGGCTACGCCATCGGAAACGGCGCGGCCTGCTCCTCGGCGGACCAGAAAGCCTCCACGGTGCTGCTCGCGATGGGGCTGTCGGAGGCCGAGGCGTTCTCCTCGGTGCGCGTCAGCGTCGGCAAGGACAACACCCCGGAGGAGATAGACGGATTTCTGGAGGCGTTCTCCGGCGCGGTGGCGAGGCTGCGCGAGATGTCTCCACTGTACGCGGGATAGGAAGGCGTGGGAGAAATGAGCGAGGCTTACGGCCCGGAGGTACTCCGGCATCTTGTCAGCCCGGCGAACGTCGGCGAGATCGAGGACGCCGACGGAACCGGCGAGTCGGGTCATATGGCCTGCGGCGACGTCGCGAGGTTTACCGTCCGGGTCCGGGACAACGTCGTCGAGGAGGCGCGCTTCAAGGTGCAGGGCTGCGCCGCGACCATCGCCGCCGGGTCGGCGCTCGCGGGCCTCGCGAGCGGAGCGGGGATACTGGAGGCGGCGCGCATCTCGCGGTCGGACGTAGAGGACGAGCTCGGCGGGCCGCTGCCGGAGGGCAAGGAGCATGCCACGATGCTCGTCGTGGACGCCCTGCACAAGGCGTTCGAGAATCGCTGGGACCGGGTCGCCGGCGAGTCGCTGGTCGAAGGATACGGAGGGTACTAATTGGGTGAGGCTCGTAAGGACAGAAGGAATGGCAAGAGCGTGGTCGTGGCGACCAGCGGCGGGGTGGACTCGGCGGTAACCGCGCTGCTCCTCAAGGAGGCCGGCTACGACGCCGTGTGCGTCACGTTCCGGCTGCACGAGGCCGAGCCCGGCAGCCGCTCGTGCTGCTCGCCGGACACGGTGCTCTTTGCCCGGGAGACGGCGCACCGCATGGGCCTGCCGCACTTCACGCTGAACCTCGAAAGGCTCTTCAACCGGCGGGTGATGCAGGACTTCGTCGGCTCCTACGCCGCCGGAGAGACCCCGAACCCGTGCGTGGCGTGCAACGCGCACGTGAAGTTCCACGCGGCGTCTTTCGTAGCGGACCAGCTCGGCTTCGACCACGTGGCGACCGGACACTACGCCCGGGTGGAGTGGGAGGACGGTAACCCGACGCTGGCGCGGCCGGCGGACCGGGAGAAGGATCAGACCTACGTCCTGTGGCCGATACCCCGGGATCTGCTCGCCCGCACCGTGTTTCCGCTCGGCGACTACGAGAAGCCCGAGATCCGCGAGATCGCCCGCGACCGCGGCCTCTCTGTGGCAAAGACTCCCGAGAGCCAGGACATCTGCTTTATCCCGGACCGGGACTACAAGGGATTCATCCGAAAGAACATGGACCCAGAGCCGGGCGAGATCGTGGACCGCGAGGGCGAGGTGCTCGGCGGCCACGAGGGTGTCACGGACTTTACCGTCGGCCAGCGGCGGGGTATCGGTGTGTCGGCTCCGGAGCCGCTGTACGTGACCGAGGTGCAGCCTCAGACCAACCAGGTGGTCGTCGGGAAGAAGAAGGACCTCCAAAAGAGCGAGGTCCGGGTCGGCGGTATGAACTGGTTTCTCCCGCCAGAGCGGTCGGCTCAGATCCAGATCCGCTACAATAGCCCGCCCGTCGAGTGCGAGATCGAGCCGGCCGGGGCCGGGGAGTGGGTCGCCCGCCTGGATGAGCCCGTGCTCGGCGTCGCGCCGGGGCAGTCGGCGGTCTTCTATACGCCGGACGGCGGGCGCGTGGTCGGGGGTGGGGTCGTGACCCGGGAAGGGTAGTACGAGAAGGCGATCCAGAAAGGCGATCCGGAAGGGCAATACTTGGCTCTACCGGACCCGTTGCTCCCGGGTATATAATGCGGGCCGCCCACGAAGAGCCCTGGCGGCCGTGGGGAATGTTTAAGTCCGTATTCCGTATGGGCCCGGGCGGGCCCTCGTGAGTCTTTTTGGAGGTGTGGCAGGGCTTGGAAATCTTCTTGATGGTGGCAAAGGGCGGGCTATACGTGGCGCTGGCCGTGGCCTTTCTGTTGCTCGCCTGGATGCTGCTACGGCTCGCCAGGGTGTTCTCCATCACCGAACAGAGCATAAAGGAGGTCTCCGACGAGATCGTCCCGCTGGTGGGCAAGACCCACATAACGATGGACAACATCAACAGCCAGCTAACCCAGCTGGACACGGCGGTCGGCGACGTCTCGGGGATAACCGGCGAGCTGGATCAGACGACCACCGTTCTCACCAAGGGGCTGCGCAACGGCGTGATCGGGCTCTCCGCGGCGACCGCCGGCCTCTCCCGGGGCTTCGGGGCCTTCTTCGGTGGCGATGCCGAGGGTGACCCGGTTTTCCCGGAGCCGGGCGAGACGCCGGAAGACGGGCCGGACGGCCGCGAGAACCTCGAGAACCGCGAGAGGAGGGCCTAGGTTGGAGGGCTGGAAGAAGCTCGTCGCGGGCGCCCTGATAGGCGTCGCCGGGACCGTCTACGCTACGGACGAGGAGGCGCGGCGCAACCTGCCACGGTCGGCCCGCGACCTGCCGGATAACGTGCGCCGGCGCTTCAAGGATGCGGTCGCCGCCGGGCGCGAGGCCTCATCCAGAAGACGGCAGGAGATACTGAGCGACCTCGCCGGCCACGGAGGCGGGGGCGGCGTAGACCATCGGCCCCGCCGCGACGCCGGGGAGCCCGTGCCGGACCCCGCAGCCTATCCGGTCTCCCCAGAGCCCGCCGCATCCGGTGACCCTGTGGAGCGCACGGAGGACACGGAACCCACGGGGGCCACGGGGGCCACGGCGTCTGCGGGCCGTCCGCCCGCGCCGGAGGGAAGCTCGCCGGCGCTCGACGACTCCACGGAGCCCATAGACCCCGAGGATGCTAGAGAAGCCGCGGCGCAAAAGAGCCGGCCGGAAGGAGGTTAGGACTACGATCGGTACCGGAGACATGCCGCCCGAAAGCGGGGCCGAGTACACGTACTTGACGGTCCCGGACTCCGCCGAGCTGCGCTCTTGTCTAGGGGTGGTGCTCGCGGGGCTCATCACCCGCGCCGGCGTCGGGGTCGGCGGGCTCGACGAGGCGGTACAGGCTCTCGAAAAGGCCCACGCCGGAGGCGAGACTAGCTACCGCTTCGCCCTGCACGACGGCAGGATACTCGCCCAGGTCGAGCGGCGGCACCCGGGCGGCGAGGGGGAGGATGGCGACTCCGCAGAGTCCGGGGCGTCCGACGGCTCCCCCGAGACCGCAGGGTGGCTCACCCTGCTGGAGCTGGCCTCTTGAGCCCCCGCTACCGCCGCCCCGACAAGGCCAGGACGCGGCGGCTCTTGATCCGCTACCACAAGCACGGCGACCGGGAGGCGCGGGACAAGGTCATCGAGGAGCAGATGCCGCTCGTGGAGTTTCTCTCGCGCAAGTTCGCCGGTCGGGGCGAGCCGGTCGAGGATCTCGTACAGGTAGCGTCCATCGGGCTCATAAAGGCCGTTGACCGCTTCGACGTGGACCGGAACATAGAGTTCTCCACCTACGCCACGCCGAACATACTGGGTGAGATCAAGCGCTACTTCCGCGACAAGGGATGGGCGATGCGGGTGCCGCGCGGCCTGCAGGAGCTGCGGCAGTCGGCGAAGGAGGCAATCCGGGAGGAAACGGTCCGCTCCGGGCGTTCGCCGACGATCCAGGAGCTCTCACAGACCCTCGAATCGGACGAGGAGAGCGTGGCCGAGGCCCTTACGCTCGGGCGCGCCTACAACACCGCCAGCCTCGACGCCCCGGTAAACCAGGACGACTCCGAGTCGGACACCATCGTTGACCTGCAACCGGACAGGGATTCCCCGTTCGAAGGCGTGGAGGACCGGGTTCTGCTCCAGTCCGCGATGGACGAGCTAAAGGAGCAACAGCGCCAGATCCTGCTCCTGCGCTTCAACGAGGGCAAGACCCAAACCGAGATAGCGGAGCGCATAGGTGTCTCTCAGATGCACGTCTCGCGCCTGTTACGCCGCGCCGTGGACGACCTCCGCCTGGAGCTAGACCGAGTCTCCGGCGCGGGAGGCGTCCGGGAGTAGCCTCGTGGAGCCTCGTGGGGGCCGCGTGGAAAAGCCTGGCGGGAAAAGTACAATACACTACCGGTACGCGCTGGTTAGAGGCTGACGGCCTTTAGCTAGCGGGGCCGGAGAGCCCCGGGCATCACGTAGATCACGGTAATGAGACATTCAGAGAGTCGCGAAGAGGTGGAGCATAGCTAGATGCAGAGCCATGAGATAAGACGGAAGTTCCTGGAGTTTTTCCGGGAGCGGGAGCACAAAGAGTACGAGAGCTCGTCGCTGGTGCCCCACGACGACCCGACGGTGCTGCTGACCACGGCGGGGATGCAGCAGTTCATCCCGTACTTCATAGGCCGGGAGCGTCCGGCCTCCCCGCGGGCGGTCAGCGTCCAGAAGTGCTTCCGCACCTCGGACCTCGAAGAGGTCGGCGACGCCACGCACCTCACCTTCTTCGAGATGCTCGGCAACTTCTCCTTTGGCGACTACTTCAAGAAAGAGGCTGTCGAGTACGCCTGGGAGTTCCTTACGGGCACCCTGGGCCTCGAACCTGAACGGCTGTGGATCACGATCTTCGAGGGCGACGAGAACGCCCCCGAGGACGAGGACGCCAAGGAGCATTGGAAGGCCGTCGGGGTGCCGGAGGAGAAGATCTTCGGCCTCCCCAAGAGCGAGAACTGGTGGGGCCCGCCCGGCGAGAGCGGCCCGTGCGGCCCGTGCTCGGAGGTCTACTACGACTACGGCGAGGAGTACGGTCGCGGTGACCCGCACGAGGATGCGAAGTACGCCCCCGGCGGCGACGAGGGCGACGACCGCTTCATCGAGATCTGGAACCTCGTCTTCAACCAGTACGAGCAGCGCACCGACGGCACGCTGGTTCCGCTGACCCAGACCGGCATAGACACCGGGCTCGGTCTCGAACGCCTGACATCCGTGATGCAGGGCGTTGGCTCGGTGTACGAGACGGACCTGTACAGGCCGATCTTCGATAAGGTGGGCGAGTACGCCGGCGGCGAGGTCGGCGGCACCCCGGACACCGACCGCGCGCTGTACGTCCTCGCCGACCACGCCCGCGCCATGGCCTTCCTCGTCGCCGACGGCGTGAGGCCCGGCAACCAGCGCCGGGAGTACGTATTGAGGCGCATAATACGCCGCTCGACGCGGGAGGCTTACTCGCGGTTCGGCCTCGGCGCGGCCCAGGTTGCGGGGCTTGCCGGGGTGGTCGTGGAGTACATGGGGGAGGCGTATCCAGAGCTAAAGGAGTCTGAGGGGGAGATCCGGCGCATCGTCGAGGGCGAGGCCGGGCGGTTCATCCAGATCTACGACTCGGGCATGGGGCTGCTGGAGACCGAGATCGGGCGCCTCCCCGCCGGCGAGGCCTTCTCGGGGCACACGGCTTTCCTCCTGCACGACACCTACGGTTTCCCGGTGGAGGTGACGCGGGAGGTTCTGGAGGAGCGGGGCCTGGCCCTGGACGAGGCCGCCTTCGAGCAGGCGATGACCGACCAGCGCGAGCGGGCCCGCGATGCGGCCCAGGGCTACGAGAGGGCCGTCGCCGCCTTCCGGGACCAGGAGATAAACAGCCGCTTCGTCGGCTACGAGCGGGAGCAGGTCGAGACCCGGGTGCTCGCCGCCGCCCCCGTGCCGGACTCCGAAGAGGACGAGACCTACCTGGTGCTCGCGGAGAACCCGTTCTACGCTACGGGCGGCGGTCAGGTCGCGGACACCGGATGGGTGGATTCGGGCGAGGCGCAGGTCGAGGTCACGGACGTTATACCCACCGGGGACTATCAGGTGTTGCGGTGCAAGCCTGAACAGTCCGGTAATGGCGTGCTTCGGGAGGGGGAGCCGGTCACCGCCTCCATAAACCGGGTCCGGCGGCAGCAGATCGAGGCGAACCACACGGCGACCCACATCCTGCACTGGGCACTCAGGGCCAGGCTCGGTAAGGAGGTTACGCAGGCCGGGAGCTACGTGGGGCCAGACCGGCTGCGCTTCGACTACCGCTACCGGGACCGGGTTACGGACGAGGACCTCGCCGAGGTCCAGCGTCAGTGTCTGAACAAGATCACGGAGAACCAGCCGGTCCGGTACTTCACGACCACCCTGGAGGAGGCCCGCAACCTCGGGGCGATGATGCTCTTCGGCGAGAAGTACGGCGACCTCGTGCGCGTCGTGGAGATAGACGGCTTCTCGCGCGAGCTGTGCGGCGGCACCCACGTGCGGGCCAGCGCCGAGGTCGGGGCTTTCAAGATAGTCTCCAACCGCAAGCACGGCGCCGACCTGTACCGCATCGAGGTCATAACCGGCCGCGAGGCGCTCTCGTACCTGGTGGACGCCGCGGAGACGGCCGAGGGGCTCTCGGAGAGCCTGCGGGTCGAGGTTGACGGGCTGCAGGAGGCCGTCGGCGGGCTGCAGGAGGAGATACAGGCCGTCCGCAAGGAGACCCGCGAGCAGAGCCTGAAGGCCGGTCTCGAAGAGGTCGGGCAGCTCGTTGATGGCGCGCTCGCCGTGGACGGGGCGAGGGTCGTGACCGGGAAGGTCACGGCGGCGGACGTGAAGGGGCTGCGTCAGATCTCGGACGACGTCAAGAACCGGCTCGGCGGTCCCTCAGCCGTCGTGCTCGCCGCCGACGTCGGCGGAAAGGCGGTCGTGATAGCCAACCTCCATCCGGAGGTCTCGGAGAAGATCGAGGCCGGGGAGGTGGTGCGCGAGGTGTCCGGCGTCCTCGGCGGCGGTGGAGGCGGCGGCGCGACGATGGCCCAGGGCGGCGGCGGAGACGTAGAGTCCATACCCGACGCCCTCTCCCGCGTCCGTGCGGTGCTCGAAGGCCGCCTTGCGGGAGAGACCGCCGGAGGCTAGCGTACCGCAGCCGGATCAGGCCGGAGGCCGGGTGGCCGCCCTGGACCTCGGGGAGGTGCGCACCGGGGTCGCCCTCTCCGACCCCACGCGCAGCCTCGCCTCGCCGCTGGAGGTGGTCGCCAGCACGGAGATAGACGATTATCTGCGCCGCCTCGTGGACGAGGAGTTGGTGGGCGAGGTCGTCGTCGGCGTGCCGCGCACCATGTCCGGCGAGACGGGCTTCCAGGCCGGGCGTGCGCTGCGGGAGCTGGATCGCCTGAGGGAAGCCTTCCCGGAGACCAGGTTCGTGGAGTGGGACGAACGCCTGACCACGCGGCTCGCAAGCCCCGGCGGAGACGGCGGACCGGGGGGGAAGAGGCGTGGCAAGAGCACCGGGCGTAGCGAGGGGAAAGCCAGGGTGGATCACCTCGCGGCCGCTCACATGCTCCAGGAGTATCTGGACCGGAGGGCGTAGGTTGCCCCGGCACTCACCGGAGGGCGGGGATAGCCGGCTGAGGCGGCTCGGCGGGGGAGGGGAAAAGCCTCGCGGGCTCGGAGCCCGGCTGCCGCTCTTACTGCTGGCTGTGGTACTGGTGTTGGTGCTCGCGGGCGGGATACTCCTCTACAGGGCCGTGTTCGCCGCTCCCGCCGATTCTTCCGGCCCCGCTAACATAACCATAGAGGAGGGTGAGAGCCTCGGGTCGGCCGCCCGCAAGCTGGACGAAGCGGGCGTTATCGGCAACGCCACGGTCTTCGAGCTCCGGGCCCGGCTGCAGGGCGCGGGGATCGGGATCAAACCCGGCGAGTACCGCATCCGCCCCGGGGAGTCCGGGGGTGAGATCCTGACCCTCTTGACCGAGGGCGGCAAAGAACCCGCCGCCGAGGTCGCCCTGCCGGAGGGCCTTACCCTGGGCCAGACCGCCGCCCGTGTGGCCGCCCGGAGCGGCGTCTCCGAGTCCGAGTTCCGCCGGGCCGCCCGAAAGACCGGCTACGGCCACGATTTCTTGCGAGGCGCGCGGGGCACGGAGGGTTTTCTGTTCCCGAGAAAGTACGCATTCCCGCAAGGCGCGTCGGCGGAGGAGATGGTCGGTCGGATGCTGGAGCAGTACAGCCTGGAGACCAGGGAGCTGCGTTTCGGGCGGGCCGTGGAGCTACCGGACGGGGGGCGGCTTACCGAGTATGAGGCCGTGACCGTCGCCTCCCTCATAGAACGCGAGGCCGCAAGCGAGGAGGAGCGCCGGATCATAGCGTCCGTGATCTACAACCGCCTGCGGGCCGGGATGCCGCTGCAGATAGACGCAACCGTCCAGTACGCGCTCGGGGCCCCGAAGGAGAGACTCAGCCTCCGGGACCTGGAGGGGGACTCTCCGTACAACACCTACGAGCGTAAAGGACTGCCGCCCGGACCCATAGCCAGCCCCGGGCTGGACTCTATCCGGGCGGCCCTGAACCCCGCGGACACGGAGTACCTCTACTACGTCCTTGACCAGGATGGCGAGGAGCATACCTTTACCCGGGGATACGAGGAGTTCCTGGAGGCTAAGGAAAGGGCCGGTAGATAGAGTGCCGGAGAGTGTGCCGAAGACGCCGGACACGCTAAAGTGTACGGGGCGCTGTATCGAGAACCCCGCTAGACCTGATCAGACCTTAGAGAACCTGGAGACGAGATAGACCCCGTGAGCACCATACACGGCGACACCAAGCTGCTCGGCGTTATGGGTTACCCGGTATCCCACAGCCTGAGCCCCCGCATGCACAACGCCGCCTTCGAGGCCGAGGCCGCGCGGCGTGGAGGGCACGCCCAGTACACGTACGTCCCACTTCCCGTCGCCCCGGAGCTCGTGGAGGAGGCCGTGCGCGGGCTGCGAGCGCTGGGTTTCGCCGGGGCTAACGTGACCATGCCCCACAAGTCCGCCGTGCTGCCGATGATGGACGAGGTGGACAACGCCTCCCGCGTGGCGGGCGCGATGAACACCATCGTCGTCGAGCCCGGGGGGCTGCGCGGCCTCAACACCGACGGCACGGGCTTCGTCGAGGCCTGCGCCGAGGCCGGGGTGGGCTTCGGGGACCGCCGGGTGCTGCTCCTCGGGGCCGGCGGTTCCGCCGCCGCCGCCGCCGTCGCCGTGCTCGGGGAGGGGGCCGGAGCGGTGGAGGTGGTGAACCGCACCCCCGGACGGGCGGAGGAACTGCGCGAGAGGCTCTCCCACGTGACCGGCGGGGAACGGGTCTCCACCCGCCCGCAGAGCGAGGTCGAGAGGGCCGCGGACGAGGCCGACGTGGTAATAAACACCACCTACCTCGGCATGAAGGCGGAGGACCCTCTACCGCTGCCGGAGACGGCCCTGCGGGACGGGCTGGATACCTGCGACGTGGTGTACCGGGCCGGCGCGGAGACCGCGCTCGTCCAGGCGGCGCGGCGGCGCGGAGCCCTCACCGTCTCCGGCGGGCGGATGCTGCTATACCAGGGCGTTGCCTCCCAGAGAGAGTGGACCGGCCGGGAGCCCGACGTGGAGGCGATGAGCCGTGCGCTCGGGTAGCTACCTCTCGGACGCCGGGCGGGCCCGATGAGGGTGCTCGTGGCCTCCGGAAACCCGGCCACCCGTCAGGTCGTGGTCGAGGCCTTGGAAGACCTGGGTCAGGAGGCGTTGGTTGCCGCCGACGGAGACTCCGCCTGGGAGATGTTCGAAGGCGGGGAGGGCATTCGGGCCGTGATCTGCGACCAGTCGCTGGAGGGCATCGGCGGCGAGGAGCTGTGCCGGATGGTAGAGGAGTCCCGGGGTGAAGAGGTGCTCCGTCTGCTCGTCACCGAGCCCGGCGGTCCTAACGAAAACGGGAGCGAGCTACGGAATGGCGCTCACGAGCACCTGGGGAAGCCGCTAGACCCCGCCTCGCTGCAAGACAAGCTGGGCGGCCTTGAGAGCGGCCCGGCCACGTCTACCGCCGACATACCCGAAGTGCCCGAAGTGCCCGAGGAGGCCGAGGAGGGTGTCAGTCAGAAGCCCGGCGAGCCGAGGCCCGTAAGGGGGAGACGCGTCGGGGACATTCTGGTATCGCGGGGCAGGATCTCCGAGGAGCAGCTACAGAGCGCTACCGACGCGCAGCGCGGCAGCGGCCGGGAGCTTGGCGCGGTCCTGGTCGGTCTGGAGCTCGTGAGCCGGGAAGACCTCGCGCGGGCGAATGCCGAGCGGCTCGGGCTGGATTTCGTGGAGCTTTCGGAGAAGGACGTGGACCGGGGGGCGCTGGAGCTATTCTCGGAGAAGGTCCTGCGGCGGCACGGGGCGCTGCCGCTACGCATCGAGAACGGGCGGCTGATCGTCGCCATAAGCGATCCCACGGACATCAACGCCCTGGACGATCTCCGGGTGATCTCGGGGTACCGCGTCTCTCCGGTGATCGCCACCGCCGAGGAGATAGGCAAGGTGCAGACTCGGTTCTTCGCCGGCGGCGAGAGTCTATCCGGTCTGCTCAGTGACGCCGCCGGCGAAGAGGCTGAAGAGGAGTCTGACGACCTGGATCTCGGCGCGGAGGCGGACTCCGAGGACCGGCCCGTGATCCGGCTCGTCAGCTCCATCCTGCAGCAGGCCGTCTCCGACGGGGCCTCGGACATACACGTCGAGCCGCGGTCGGGCGTGGTTACGGTGCGCATGAGGGTGGACGGGGTGCTGCGCGAGATCATGTCCATCCCGCCCCGGCTGCAGGGGGGCGTTATCACGCGGCTCAAGATCATCGGCAACCTGGATATCGCCGAGCGGCGCGTGCCCCAGGACGGGCGCTTTTCGGTTAGGCTCTCTGCCAGGAAGGTGGACTTCCGGGTCGCGTCGCTACCCACGGTACACGGCGAGAAGATCGTGCTGCGCCTCATGGACACGTCGAGCGTGGAGACCAACCTTAGAAAGCTCGGCTTCGCACCGGAGATCTTCAAGGCATACGAGGAGATCTTCAACCGGCCCTACGGCGCGATACTCGTCACCGGCCCGACCGGTAGCGGCAAGTCCACGACCCTCTACGCGACGTTGAGCGAGCTGAACTCCGACGAGAAGAACATCATCACCGTCGAGGACCCGGTAGAGCTGCGGGTCGAGGGGGTGAACCAGATACAGGTCAACCCGCGCGCCGGCCTCACCTTCGCCTCGGGCCTCAGGAGCATCCTGCGCTCCGACCCGGACATAGTGATGATCGGCGAGATCCGGGACCAGGATACCGCCAAGATCTCGGTCGAGGCCGCGCTTACGGGGCACCTCGTGCTCGCCACGCTGCACACCAACAACGCCCCGGGCGCGCTCACCCGCCTCACCGAGATGGGCGTGGAGCCTTTCCTCACCTCCTCCGCGGTGGACTGCGTCATCGCCCAGCGCCTGGCCCGCAAGCTCTGTCCGCGCTGTAAGGAGCCTACGGAGGTGGATAGGGAGGTGCTGGAGGAGATGGGGTTCCCGTTCGACAAGCTCGGCGGCGAGCCCACGCTGTACAGGGCCGTGGGCTGCGAGCGTTGCGGCGGCACCGGCTACCGGGGGAGGGTCGGGATCTACGAGATGATGGTCGTCGACGAGGAGATCCGGGAGATGATCCTGCGCCGCGCCTCTGTCTCGGAGGTCTCCCGGGCCGCGGAGGAGGGGGGGATGGTGCGCCTGCGCGAGGACGGGCTGCTCAAGGCCGCCAGGGGTATGACCACCCTGGAAGAGGTACTGCGCACCGTTCTCTAGGCTCCCGGAGAACGCTAAAGTTCCGCGTCCCCCGGGACGATTACCCGTAACAGAGTCCGCAGTTATTTCTAGTGTCCTCTCGGAGCATTGGAGGGTGAATGGTAGAAGAGCACGGTCTAAGCGACTATCTCCTGGACACGCTTAACGCCGGGGCCAGCGACCTCCATCTCACGAGCGGGGTGCCGCCCATGATCCGGGACAGCGGCGAGCTGCGGCCGCTGGACTATCCGGCGCTGACCCCGAACGTGACGCGGGACATGCTGTACGAGATCCTCACCGACGAGCAGCGCACCCGCCTCGAGAGAGACTGGGAGCTCGACCTCAGCTACTCGCTACCGAAAACGGCGCGTTTCAGGGTGAACATCTACTTCCAGCGCGGCTCGATGGGCGCCGCGTTCCGCGTCGTGCCGACGGAGATAATGGGCTTCCATGAGCTGGGCCTGCCTCATGCGGTGGAGAACATGACCGACAAGCCCCGCGGTCTGGTTCTGGTCACCGGTCCCACCGGCAGCGGTAAGTCCACGACGCTGGCATCCATGATCGACCACATAAACGAGAACCGCCACGAGCACATAATGAGCGTCGAGGACCCTATAGAGTTCCTGCACTCGCACAAGGGCTGCATCGTGAACCAGCGCGAGGTTAATCAAGATACCCGCAGCTTCTCCGAGGCTCTAAAGCGCGCCCTGCGTCAGGACCCGGACGTGATCCTGGTCGGCGAGATGCGCGACCTGGAGACTATACAGCTCGCCGTGACCGCCGCCGAAACCGGGCACCTGGTCTTCGGCACTCTTCACACTCAGGATGCGCCCCAGACCGTGGACCGCATCATAGACGTGTTCCCCAGCTATCAGCAGTCACAGATCCGCACCCAGCTCGCCAACGCCCTCGAAGGGGTAATCACCCAGACCCTGATCAAGCGTCGCGACGGCGAGGGCCGGGTCGTCGCCTGTGAGGTTCTAGCCCCCACGCCCGGGGTGCGCAACCTCATCCGGGAGGGCAAGAATCATCAGATCTACTCCGCAATGCAGACCGGCTCCAAGCACGGCATGCAGACCCTCGACTCCGCTCTGGTGGACCTGGTCCGGGACGGCAAGGTCTCAAAGGAGGAGGCTGAGAAACACTCCAACGACCCCGAGGAGCTAAACCGCCTGATGGGCGGGGTCTCCGGAGGCCCGGTCCCTGCAGCCGCGGGAGCCTCTTCTGGCGCGCCGTCGGGGGGAGCGGCCTCCAGCAATGGCTCGTCGGGGGATGCCTCACGCCCGACCAGCGGTCCGGAGAGTGGCTCTCGAAAGCGCGGCGGCTTGTTCGGGACCGGCAGGTAGCCCGGGGTGCCGACCTTTACCTACAAGGCCCGCACCCGTCGCGGGGAGATAATGCAGGACATCGTCGAGGGCGAGAACCAGATGAGCGTGGCCGCCTCCCTGCGCCAGCAGGGTCTGCTCGTCATAGACGTCAAGGAGCAGGGGGTCGGGCAGAAGGACATACTGGAGCCCTTCAAGAAGGTCAAGCTGGCCGACCTGGTGGTCTTCACCCGGCAGTTCTCGACCATGATCAACGCCGGACTCCCCATAGTCCGCGCCCTGTACATCCTCTCGGAGCAGGCCACGAACCCCAAGCTCCAGGAGGTCCTCGTGCAGGTGCGCAAGGACGTCGAGGCAGGGTTCGCGCTCTCGGAGGCGCTCGGCAAGCACCCCAAGGTGTTCAACCGGCTCTACGTGGAGATGGTGAAGGCGGGCGAGGTCGGCGGTATCCTGGACGACGTGCTGCTGCGGATCGCGGGCCAGCTGGAGAAAGACCAGGAGCTCCGGCGCAAGGTCAAGAGCGCGATGACCTACCCGCTGGTGGTGCTGGTTCTCGCCGTCCTCGCGGCGGCCTTCATGCTCGTCTTTATCGTGCCGATATTCGCCAGGATGTTCGAGGATCTCGGCGGCACCCTGCCGCTCCCGACGCGGATAGCGCTCGGCCTCTCGAACCTGCTCACCGGCTTCGGCGGGATATTCATAGCGGCGGCGCTTATCGGGGGCGTATTCTTCTTCCTGCGCTGGAAGGACACCGAGAATGGACGAAAGGTGTGGGGCCGGGCGCTGCTCAAGATGCCGGTAACCATCGGCGACATCATCCAGAAAGTCGCTCTAGCCCGCTTCGCCCGTACCCTGGGCACACTATCGGCTGCGGGCGTGCCGATCCTACAGTCGCTGGAGATCACGGCAAACTCCTCTGGCAACTGGGTAATAGAGAACGCGCTCCTGAAGAGCCGGGATGCGATTCGCCAGGGCTCACCGATCTACAAGCCGTTAGAGAGCGAGCCCGTATTCCCGCCGATGGTGACGCGCATGATCTCGGTCGGCGAGGAGACCGGTGACCTGGACGGCATGCTCACCAAGATAGCCGAGTTCTACGAGTCCGAGGTGGATGCGGCGGTAAAGTCCCTGACCTCGATAATAGAGCCGCTGATGATCGTGGTCGTCGGCGGCATAGTCGGCAGCATCATCGTGGCGATGTACCTCCCGATGTTCAAGATCTTCGAGCTCATAGAGTAGCCTGTTTGCAGGCTCTTGCGGCTTTTCATCGCGCTTTGCAGTAGGTTTTAACCAGCCAAACTGTTCGATTCAGCGGAGGGAGCGGCCCGGCGGCCGTGGTTCTCGCGTAGCGAGCTACACGAGAGTACCCCCCGAGGAGCACCCGTACGAGCGCGGTTCCGAGAGCATGACAGAGCGGTTTGGTGGGATGTATGGCAATAAGTTGCGAGACTAGTCTCAGGGCGGAAAAGTTATTGAGAGTGTCCTGTAGCACGGTTCTGTGGAGCTCCAGAGGCGCTCTTCAGGGCGCGTGGCCAGGCGCGGCGAGAGGCCGTGCTCGCGCCCTGGCCTAGAGAAACTCCCGGCTATCCCAGGCCATCCCGCTCCCGGGTACGTGAGATAAAACTGGCCGGCAAGGGGCCGGGAGGTGTTAGCCGGGTACTGGCGGGGTAGGTTCGTCCTTGCCTGTAATTACACTCTGGGGATGGTGCTGGACCGTATAGCTGCCGGTAGGAGACGAGTGGGAAGTGAGTCGATGTGGAATTTTCCGACAGCGGTACGGGGCGAGAGGGAGGAGCCGGCTCAGTGACCTCAGTAACCTCCGTAAGCTCCGTGACGCTTGGGCTGGTGCCCGCGCCGGATCTCCCCGCGAAGGTGGCCTACGAGCTCGCCCCCGAGCTCCCCGCCCTCCTCGGCCGGCATATAGATCAGGCGGTCCAGTGGGAGGTGCCGGTGATCGTGGATCCTCTGACTGGCGGCGAGGAGGAGGCTCCCCAGATACTCGACGAGACCTGGAATCTCAAGCGGCGGGAGGGTTGGGACATGGCGATCTCCATTACGGACCTGCCCATGCACCGGGACGGGCGGGTGCTCGTGGCCAACGCCAGCGTGGATCGCGGGCTCGGAGGCATATCCTTGCCGGCACTGGGGGCGACGCTGCTGCGCCGCCGGGTGCGGGAGGCCGTCCTCCAGCTCGCCAGCGAGATACGCTGGGGGAGCTCGGAATCCGACCGGGACCGTCAGAAGAGGCTCCGGCATACACAGGCGGGAGACCGCGCCGGGGTCGCCGGAGAGGAGCGCCTGCGCGGCCGGGGTCCCAGACAACTCGTCGGACGGCGGCTCACCGAGCGTCTGGCTCCCATAAAGAGGGTCACGACCACCGACGAGACAGGGGTGGACGTACGCTACCTCGTCCCCGGGATGAGGGGGCACGTAAGACTCCTGTCCGGGATGGTGCTCTCCAACAACCCCTTCGCGCTCTTCGCGACGATGAAAGGGAGCCTCGTCGCGGCGTTCGCCACGGGTACCTATGCCCTGATCTTCTCCAGCGTCCGGGTACTGAGCGACTCTTTCGGTCCGCTGCGTCTTGTAGCGTTCATGATCCTGTCAATCATGGCGATAGGTTTGTGGCTCGTTATCTCCTACGGTCTGTGGGAACGCCCGTACAGCCGCAAGAGCCCGGGCCTCTCGCGACTGTACAACACCGTTACCGCGCTCACCCTGGGTGTGTCGGTGCTGTCGCTATACGCCGCGCTGTTGGTGCTGGCGTTTTTGGCGGCGATGTTTCTGGTACCCGCGGATCTGTTCCAGACGACTATAGGGCACCCGCCCAGGCTCGGCGACTACCTGAGCCTGGCCTCGGTGGTCGCTTCGCTGGCCATGATCGCCGGCTCCCTGGGTCTCCGGGTCGAAGACCGGGAGACGGTGCTCAGAGCCACCTATGGCTATCGTCAGAGGCGTCGTATCGAAGCGGGTAAGAAGGCCAAGACGAGCAGCGTGACAGGCGAAGATACACGGGGCTCTCCCGAATACCCTGAACCCTGGCGCATCCACCGGCGCAATCGGGGGCGGGGAGACCAGGGAAGCTAGACTCGGCTGGGGCGACCCTAAGCCACCCTGCCCGGGCCGGCGTCGTCCGAGCTCCGGCGGCTACGCACCCTAAAGCCCAGGATCAGGAGCAAGACGCCGAAGATTATGGCGTAGATCCCGACGAGCCACACCAGCGAAACGATGCCCACCCCCGGCAGCACCGCGAGGATGATGCCGAACAGGACGGACACGACTCCGCCCGCGATCATCGCCCACTCACCCTCTATCTCTCTGCGGAGCTCTATAGCCAGAACGATCTCGATAACGCCCGTGATGATCGCCCAGGCGGCGATCAGGTACAGCAGCGCCACCGCCGCGAGGCCGGGGAGCACAAAAGCTACCAGCCCCGCCAGTACGCCAAACACACCCTCTATCAGGAGCAACCAGCGGGGCCTCCCCCTGGAGGCTCCACCGAACACGCCGCCTATCGCGAACACGCCGTCGACCAGCATGTACGCCCCGAACAGCACGACCAGGGCGAACAGGGTAATGTCCGGCCGCAAGAGCGCCGCGAGGCCGAAGAGTAGGGCGATGGCCCCGCGAAGCGCCAGCGCCCACCACGGCCCCGCGATCCTCGAAAACGGTTGTGCGGATGATTCTCTCTCCACTGTATAGCCTCTTTCTTACGGTCTTGTGTGCCTCCGAACAATATTAACTGGTAGTGACGACGTTATTCGATAGGTGAAGCGCGCCTGGAGCTTGGCTGGTGATGATTCCGTTGACGTTCCAGAACTACCGCAGGAGGCTCGTCCTTACCGGAGAACGTCAAACAACCCGAGCGGCTGCTTTCTTTGCTGATCTACAGAGATAGCGAGGGCCCGCCGGTCATCAACCAGACCGGCGGGCCCTCGCGGCCCCGGAAAAATCTCGGGGCGGCGTTAAGCGATAGCCTGTAGAAACAGGCTGCGCTAGGTGGTGTTTAGGTGATCTAGGCGGTGTTGTTCTCGCCCTTGCTCGTCTCGTACAGGAACCACATGCGCTCCTCGGCCCCTTCGAGCACGTCTTCGAGCACGTCGCTGGTCTTGTAGTCCCGGCACCCGTCCGCGACCTCGTGGGCCGAGCGCACCTTCTGCACGATATGCCGGTTATCCTCTATGAGGCGGCGTAGCATCTCGCCCGGATGGACGTACTCCTCGTTGTCGTCCTCTATGGACTGCAGCTCGCTTATGTGAGAGATGCTGCGGATGGTGGTGCCGCCGATCTTGCGCACCCTCTCGGACATCGGGTCCACGGTCGCGAGGATCTGCTCGGCGTGCTCGTCGAGCAGCAGGTGGTAGTCCCGGAAGTGGGAGCCCGAGAGATGCCAGTGGAAGTTCTTGGTCTTCGTGTAGAGTGCGAAGGTGTCGGCTATGAGCGGGTTGACCGCCTCGGTAACCGCCTGCGCTTCGTCCGGGGATAGATCGGTCGGCGTCGCCAGCTCCTCTGGAGCCGGAAAAGTCTTTACTTGCGTCTTTTCGGCCATGGTTTCTCCTCTCTGTATTCCGGTGCCGATAACGGCACCACGTCCTCCGTAACTACCTCTTAGATTACCACTTTAAACCAAACGGACTTGGAGCGTTCTCGGCAAGTCCGCGAGTTTATCTGGGACTCGCCAAGGGCTGTAGAAGCCCATAGAAGCGCCGGATTTTGTCTGGTGGAGTCTGATGGATCGTAACGGCCGTAAGGGCCGGGTCGAGGCTCTTTACTCGGCGTTTGATCCGCGATTGACGGCGTCTGGCGCGGCGGTAAGTTAGCGGGAGAGGCTTACGCGGATAGGTAAACAGGACGCTTCCTCCGCCGGCCCGGAGGCGGGTTTATGGGCGAGGAAGCCATCGTCGTTGGAGGAGTAGGTTATGAAAAATTAGCTCTACAATACCCTGGGGTCGGTGACGGCGAGTCTTGTGCTCTTGCTGCTGGACATCTACGGTTACCCAGCTCTACCGGGGGCGGGGGCGGCCGTGTTCGCGGCTCCTGGAGCGGTGCTGACCTTTATCTGCCGTGCGATGATGGTGACCTGGCCGGTTCACGGAGGTCCCGCCTCCGGCAACGTCATCCAGCTCGTTTAGATCATAGGCTCGATAGCTGGCACCATGTAAGCCTGGACGGTCTAGCTGAATCAGCGGAGGGCGCTTACCCCTCGGGGGCTCGTGGCGGCTCATCCGAACGAGAGCCCCGGGCGGCGAGAGAGCCTGCCCGAGGAGCGGCCAAATGTAAAGTGACGGTTCCCTGACGGTTCCCTGACGGTTCCCTGACGGCTCGGGGAGTTTCCCCAGAAGGTCTTCCGTTCGGGCGGGTTGTAGCATCTAGCGTAGGAGCAGCAGGAGTCGCGGGACTAGCGGGAGTAGACTGGTGACGACACTCGGCATTGCGGACATCGGGATCTGGGGGGCGCTCCTGCTCGTCGGAGCGGGGGTGCTCTCCGGGGCGCTCAACGCGGCCGCCGGCGGGGGGTCTTTGATCTCGTTCCCCGCTCTGCTCCTCGTGGGCTACCCTCCGATACTGGCGAACGTCACCAACAACGTCGCGGCCTGGCCCGGCTACGTGGGCGGGGCGTGGGGCTATCG
>NZ_LEKH01000013.1 GCF_001029505.1 Rubrobacter aplysinae
CGATCTCGCTGCTGTACGGCGTCTCCCGCTCCGGGGCGACGATAGCCTTCGGCCTCTTCGCGGGCCTCCGGCGCACGGAGGCGGCGCGGTTCTCGTTTCTCCTGAGCATCCCGATAACCGCCGGGGCGATCCTCTCGGAGTTGCCGGGGGTGGCGGGCGCGGGCCTGCCGGAAGGGGCCGCCGGGGCGTACCTGACGGGGCTCGTCTCCTCGGCGGTGACGGCGTACCTCTCGATCAAGCTCCTGCTGGCCTTCTTCGCGCGCTACAGCCTGAAACCTTTCGCCTACTACCTGATAGCGGCGGCGGCCCTGATCGGGCTCGCGCTCCTGCTCGGGCTCTGATCCCGGCTCCCTGGTTCCGGCTCTCCGGCTACGGGCCCCTAATTGTCTCTTATTACAGGAAAGAGGCTCCAGGCCTGACAGAATCTACTTATATAGAGTAGTAACAGACGTAGTAATACAAGAGCCGAGAAGAGCCGAGAAGAGCCGGGCGGAGCACGGAGGTGAGTCACATGATAACCAGTAACCCTAGACGGGCCGGACGGGCCGAAGAGGTGGTGCTGGTGGATGAGGGAGACCGTGAGCTGGGCCCCGCCGGGAAGCTCGCCGCGCACGAGGCCGGCGGCAGCCTCCACCGGGCCTTCTCGGTCTTCGTGTTCGACGCCGGGGGCAGGCTGCTACTTCAGCGGCGGGCGGAGGGCAAGTATCACTTCGGCGGGCTGTGGACCAACACCTGCTGCGGGCACCCGAGGCCCGGAGAGACGGTCGAGGCCGCAGCGGGCCGCAGGCTGTTCGAGGAGATGGGCCTGAGCCTCGAACTCACGCCGGTAACGAGCTTCGTGTACGAAGCCTCGGACCCGGAGAGCGGCCTGACCGAGCGCGAGTACGACCACGTCCTACGTGGTCTCTACGACGACCGCGTAGGCGTACCCGACCCGGATCCGGCAGAGGTCTCGGACTGGGCGTGGATCTCCCGAGAGGAGCTATCCAGGTACCTCGCCGAGAACCCGGGCACATTCACCCCCTGGTTCCCGCTGGCCGTGGCCCAACTCTATGGCGAGGGTATTTAACACAGAGAAGTCTGGTTAGCCCATTCTACCCGGCCCTAAGAGCGCCGGATGCGGGACCGCATTTCGCCGGGCTCGCGGGAGATGTCGTACCCGGTGGCCTCGGCTCGCTTGGCGCTCGAGGCGAGTAGGGTCACGGGCATCTTGACGGTTGCGGTCTTGCCCGCATCGTTCGGCCCGGGGCAACCGTAGGTCTTACCAGGAGCCACCGAGAGAGCAACGCAGGCCACAACACTTCTCGTCCGAGGCGGCGAACGAGTCCCCTCGGCCGGGATAGCGGCACCGACCGCCCCTCCCGCTACTCCGTGGCGGAGCCGTCTCCGGGCTTCTGGTCTCGGATATCCCGGTCCCGCGCTTACCGGACGGTCCCGGGCCTGCGGGTTTTCCTCCGGGTCTCGCGCGTCACGCTGATGAGAACCAGGATCACACAGACCGCCGTTACCGCCGCGGCCCCGGTGGTGAGGACAGAGTCTCCGTACCGTCCCACCATCACGGCGACGAGCGCCCACAGAAACGCGGCCGCGTAGGCCAGGTACCCGAGCCTCGGCCCGATACCGCCCGTTAGCAATACCCCGGATGCCACCAGCCCGCCCAGAAAGAGCAGCAGGCTGCCGAGGGCCGCCTCGAAGAGGCCGCCGTCCAGCACGCCAAGCCCGGCGAGCGTCGAGGCGAACCCCACGAGCGCGGCAGCGGTTACCCACCCGAAGAGAAGTCCTACGGTTGGCGCCACGAGAAGAGCGCCGGAGGGCGCGACGTTTGCGCGGGTGTCCGAGATCTGGCGCTGCACGATCAGATACGCCGCCCCGGAGGTCAGGAAAACTCCCAAGAGCACCACCTGCGCGGCAACGAGCAGCCGCGCGGGAAACAGGATCTCCCACAGCCCGTTCAACAAGAACGCGGCGGCGGTAAACCACCCGATGCGCCGCAGCAGCGGGTCCTCCCGTCTCGCGGGGAACGCCGCGTACACGGCGTAGAGTAGTGAAAGCGCGAAGATCGGGGACCAGATCGCGAACGCGTAGCCCGCCGGCGTCGCGTAGGTTGCGTAATCGTCCGCGACCCGGCCCACGGCGGGCCCGGCGATGGCCGCAGCCACGATCTGGAACAGAGCGCCGGCCACGTTCGCCGCCTGCCGCACCACGTCGGAGGTTTGCCCGTCTCCCGGGCCTCGTCGCGCCACCCTAGGCTCCCCCGCCGCGCACGCGGCTCGTTTTTCGGGCCAGAGCCCTTTTCAGGAAGACTCCGACCATCTCGGGGGCCATCCGGACGCCGCCCCTGCCGGAGCCTGTGGCGGCCACTGCCCGCGCGTCGAGCAGGCCGGAGATCGGCCCGAGAAAGGTCCTGGTCATGGCCTCCGGGTCTCCATCCCGGGACTCGCCAGAGCCCACGGCTCCGGCAACGGTCTCGTGTGCCGAACCGGAGAGCGAGCAACAGCTTCCCTCGGCGAGCGCGACGTGGCCCGCCTCTCTTCGGGAGAGCATCACGGCGCGCATCTCGTTCATCGGACGCCCGAGCTCCTCCTGCACCAGCCGGCGCGCAGCCTCTCCGAGATTACCGGGCTCGCTCTCCAGAGCGGCGGATACGGCGGGCTTCGCGGCGGCAACGGTCACTGCAGTACACGACCGTCTCCCAGTCTCCGGCCCATTTCCTGCGCCAGGAGAAGGGGCGGCCGCACACGGGGCACACCTTGTCCGGCGGGTGCCCTTTTGCCGTGGTCCGGGCCTCCTTGTGTGAGTCAGGGCTAGAAAGGTATGTCGTCGAAGTCCTGCTCGTTGAACTCCACGTTATCCCGGGAGCCCTGGGACTGGCTCTGCTGGCCGCCCTGACCCCCGCCGGAGCCGTCTCCGCTGCCGTCGGAGCGGCCCAGGAACTGGATGTTGTCGGCTACCACGTCTACCTTGTTGCGCTTGGATCCGTCCTGGGCCTCCCAGGAGCGGAACTGGAGACGGCCTTCTATCAGGATGGGGTCGCCTTTTTTCTTGTAGTTGGCAATGGTCTCGCCGAGCTCGCGCCAGGCGCTGATGTCGAAGAAGTCGACCTCTTCGTTCTTGGAGCGTACCCGGTTTACCGCTATGCCGAAGCCGCAGACCGGCACGCCGTTGTTGGTGAACCGGAGCTCCGGGTCCCTGGTTAGGTTGCCCGCGAGTACCACCCTGTTAAAGCTGACCATGCCGCTCCTCCCGCGTCCGAGTGTTTCCGAGCTTAGTATTGTCAGTCTACAGAAACGACGGTGACTCACAAGGGTCAAGGACCCCGGCCGTGGATGGTACGGATCAACCATCCCCGGAGACGGCGACCTCGAGCTCACCCTCGTGCAGGGTGACTATCACGTCGCCCTGCTCGTCCGTGCGGAAAACCTCGGATCCGACCGTCCGCAGCCGGCGCAGGGTCTGGGGGGTGGGGTGGCCGTAGCCGTTATCCTCCCCCACGGAGATGACTGCTACCTGGGGCCGGAAGCGGCTCAGGAACAGCGGGGTGGTGCTGGTGCTGGAGCCGTGGTGGCCCACCTTCAAGACGGCGAGCGGTCCGGTTTCCGGGCCCTGACTCATGTACTCCTCGGCCCTGGCCTCTGCGTCCCCGGTCAGCAGGACCCTGCCCGTCTCCGGGTCCGGGCCGTGCTCTATTAGTGTGGCGACGGAGTTATCGTTGTCCTCGGAGAACCCGCCCTCGGGCGGCGAGAGCACCGTTATCTCGGAGGCTCCCCAGACGAGCTCGTCCCCCGCGCCGACCTCGGTGAGTTCCGCCTCTTCCTCCTCGACGGCCTCGAGGAATGCGGCCTCCAGGGAACCGCCCGGGGATCTGTCGGAGACGTAGACCTCTTGTACCGGCATCGCGCCGAGCACCTCGGGCACGCCACCGATGTGATCGGCGTCCGGGTGGGTCACCACGAGGCCGTCGAGCTCTTCCACCCCGCGGCTACGCAGGAAGTCGACCACCTCCGGCCCCTCCTCCGGACGTCCGGCGTCGATCAGAAAGCTCTCACCACCGCTCTGGACCAGCGTGGATCCACCCTGCCCGACGTCTATGAAGCTGAGTACCAGGGCCCCGGACGGCGGCGGCTCGGCGGTGGCCGGACCTACGGCAAGGGCGCCGCATCCCGACGGCAACCCCAGGAGCGTCACCATGAGGATAACGGCTGCAACTACGCGGGCCAGATGCCCGCGGCGGGCGTACGCGCCGTTGCTCACGGGCTCGCCGTCATCCCAGCGGCCCGGGAGACGCGGGACGCAAGGTCTTCTACCGAGCGTCCTACCGGCCGTCCGCCTCTTCCTTGGGGGTGAGGCGGTCTATCCACTGCTCGGCCTCGTCGCGGGTGAGCTCGGAGAGTGGCTTGCCTATCCTGCTCTCCAGACGCTCCACACCCTTCTCGCCCCGCCACTCCTCTGCGAGGGTCCTGATGAGGTCGATCTGGCTCTTAGGAGCCTTCGTGCCGCCGCGCTCCCGGGTCTGCCCACTGCTCTGGTCGCCGCCATCTTCGACGGGCCTCGGCCCCGGCTTCTCGGGGCTCTGCCCGGAGGTTCCGGCGTCAGAGGCGTCAGGGGCTCCGCCCTCCCCGGTACCCTTTGTGTTGGCGCCCCTCGTCTCCGCGCCTTTCGCCTCTCGCAGGTTTGGTGCCTGGTTGGACGCTTCCTTCTGGGCTCCAGCGTTTTTGGGACTCCTGGGATTCTGGTTATTCTGATGGCTCTGGGCGGGGGCGTCGTCGCCGTCTGAGAGCTCTTCGAGGGCGGTCGCGCCGACGTTTACCGCGTCGCGCAGGGCGCGGGCCTTGGCGCGGGTCTCGGCCATGCGGATGAGGTGCGGCACGATGTTGCGCGAGACGTTCTGCGGGCTGGCGTCGCCGATGCCGGAGAAGGTGCGGAGGCTCGAAGGCTCGCCGGAGCCCTTTCCGCTCTCGGACTCCTCTATCTGCACCGTGGCCTTGACCACCGCGACCTGGCCATTGGTCTCTTCGGGGACCTGGATCAACTCCGTGTCTATGCCGACGAGGCCGCGGCTGTGGGCCTCGTCCAGCAGGCCGGCGAACAGGACGTACTGCTTGCCCTGCCGGGTCATCATGAACTCTTCGCGCATCTAAATCCCCATCTCTTCTGTATCTCTGCTGTATCTCTGCTCTATCTCGTTCCGGAGCCGCGTCCGGCGTCCCGGGCCTGCGTCTCCCGGGAGGTCTTGCGGTAATCGTCACCTTCGAGCTCGACGCCGGTACACATCGAGAAGATGCGCGAGGCCGTGCGTTCGCCGAGCTGGGACGGCAGATCCTTTGGCCGGGTGTTAGAGGTTATGAGCGTCGGCAGCGTCTCCCGGTAGCGGTGGTTGATGATGACGAACAGCCGCTCCTGCACCCAGTGGGTCGCTTTCTCCGATCCGAGGTCGTCCAGTATGAGGAGGTCGGCGTTCTTGACCGCCTCCATCCACTCGTCCAGGTTCTTGGCCGGGTCGTTATAGGCCCCGCGCAGGTTGTCCAGAAGCTCGGGGACGGTCACGAAAAGCGCCGGGACACGCTCGCGCCGGATCAGGTCGTTCATCACCGCGACAGCCAGGTGGGTCTTGCCGGTCCCCACGCCGCCGCCGAAGTACAGGCCGTTCCCGTTCTCGCGGTTCTCTTCCCAGTTGTTCAGGTACTCCTCGACCTTCTCGACGGCCTTGGTGGCGCTGTGGCTGGTGAAGGGCTTGAAGTTACTTAAAGAGTAGCCGCGCATCCTCTTTGAGAGGCCGCTACGGTCCTGGAGGCTCTCGATCTTGGCCTCGCGGCGCATCTTCTCCCACTCGCGCTGCTCGTTCTTCTTCTCGCACTCGGGGGTGCAGGGCTGGTAGTCCCACTCGCCGGTCTTGCCGAACTTGCGCTGCAGCGCCGGGGGAAACTCCACCCACTGGGCCTCTAGCTCCCGGCCGCAGTGCGGGCAGACCTGATCGTCGAGTCGGAGAACGGGGCCGGACTTGCCACGGCCGCCGTAGCTATCCTGACTACTCCCCGAAGAACCACTCGTACCCTTCCTTGAATCCGGCAGCAGGCTGTCTATCCGTTCCATCGCTCACCTCCCTTCCTCTCTGCGGAGTATCGTAGCCTCCAGAGCCCCCAGAGCCCCCAGAACCACCCTCGGCGACGAGGCGGAGCTTGCGGTCCTGCTCGAAGAGCTCCACGTCCGCGACGGTCTTGACGCCACGCTCGACCCACCGCTCCAGGATGGATCGGACGTAGCCCATTTTGCGGGCGTCGCGCTCGGAGGCGATCCTGAGCGCCTCCCGCACCACGTCGGGCTCGACGCCGTCGCGGCCACAGTAGCCGTTTAGGAACTCCAGTATGTGTGGCGCGGGCAGGCTGCCCATGTAACGGAAGTAGTCGTCGGCGGAGACTCCCTCGGGCTCGGCCCTGACGATCTCGATCTCCCTGGCTCCCGGCGCGGCCTCGACTGCACCCGACTCCTCGGGTGCCTCCCGTTCCCTTAGTTCCTGTGGTTCCTGCGATTCTCTCGGCTCTTCTAGCTGTTCTAGCTGCTCTGCCTCCGGCGTCTCCTCGGCTTGCCGGGGTCCATCGGTCGCTCTCCGCGGGCTCCCGGAGCCGGGCGGCAGGGGGTGTACCTCGATCCAACCCTCGTGCCCGGTCGCAAAGCCGTTGTCGAGCAGCGTCTGGAGAGCGTCCCCGGCTCTCTCGGGCGTGGTGCGTAAAAGCTCCGCCATCTCCACCGTCTCGACCGACTCTATACCGGCGTCGGGCAGGGCGCGCAGGAGCTCGTACAGCGCCACGGCCTCCGCCCCCAGCCGCGGCATCCAGCGTATGTACAGCCGCGCCTTCTCGCCCCGCGCACGACGTTCATCCGGGGGTGTGAGCCGAACCCGCTCCATAGCACCCCAGTATAACCGTAGCGGCGGACGCTCTCTATGGGAGATTATCCCGGACGTCCCCGTCTTTCGTCAGGGTTATCAAGGTTTTGCTGGTTTTATTAGGTTTGTTCTCTATTAGGGTTGCTGGTCGCCCGGGGGGCCCTCGAAGAGGTTCTGCTTGCCCTCGGGCGCTCCGGGCACGATCCCCTGCGTGGCCGCCAGGCTCAGGAACGCGGCCAGCAGGCCGAGGACCGCGACCACGAGGCCAAGCCTCCGGGCGCCCATGAAGTAGCCGACCGCGCCGAGCGCGATCCCGATCACCCCGGGGGAGATGCTCGCGACCGATGCGTCCTGTCCCACGAACACTGAGATTATCCCCGCCACCACGACCAGAAGCCCTATAGACGCCGATACCCTGCCCAGCAAGAGCCTGAACTGCTGCCCGCCGCCCTCGGAGCCCGTCGGTGCCGCATCCCGGTCCCTGCGCTCTTTCTGGTTTTCCTGCTCCGAGTCTCGTTTCTCGCCCACTCTAGGCTCCTATCGAAGATGGTGGTCCTTGCGTAGTTTACGTCGTTTGCGCGGTGTGACGGTCGTGTAGGGGTCCTCGGGTAAAGCTCGTCTATCTACCGCTCTACCCGTTGCTATCCGTTGCTATCCGTAACGGCTCTGTATAATCCCGGTCCTATGAGTTCCACTGGTTATCCGAGGTTCGAACGCTCACTGTCGGCCACCAACGAGGTCTTTCTCCCAGATAATAACCCGCGCCCGGTGTACCGCGAGGTGCTCGCGGAGCTCGGGGGTCTGGGCCCCGGGAAATGGCGCGAGCGCCTGGACCTCGCCCACCGCCGGCTCCTGGATGAGCAGCACGCCTTCGGCCTCGCCGACGGCGACATGACCCACCCTACGGACTGGGTTCCGCGCATCATCCCGGCCGAGGACTGGGAGAGGCTCGAAAAGGGCGCCGCCCAGCGACTGCGCGCCATAAACGAGTTTCTGCGGCGGCTGGAGGCCGGGACCGAGGAGATAGTGCCACGGGAGGTACTCGAGACCAGTGTCCTCTATGACACCGGGACGCCGAACCGCTTCGGGCCGGTGCCGGTGCGTCAGATCTCCTTCGACATAGTCGCCGTCGAGGGCGAGAGGGATGAAAGCGGCATCGGCCCCCTGGAGTACCTCGTAATAGAGGAGAACGCGAAGATGCCCGTCGGGCTCGCCCCGATGACCCGCCGCCGCCAGATGACGCGGGACGTGTTCTTCCCCGAGGCCTACGAGAAGCTGCCGGTGCGCTCGCTGGACGGCTGGCTCGCCCGCCTCGGCGACGCCCTGCGCGCCGCCGCCCCACAAGGTAGACCGGAAGAGGCGACGCTCGCGGTGGTTTCCGGCGGGCCGGAGGATCAGTTCTACCTCGACCACCACATCTACGCCGCCGAGATGGGCGCGATTCTGGCCGAGCCGGGGGACCTCGACTTCGACGAGGCCGGGTATCTCGTGCAGCGCGCCACGGGCCGACGGATAGACGTGATCTACGAGCGCGTGGACGAGGACCGGCTCTACTCCGAGCTGCCGCGCCTGCTGAAGAGTCACCTCGAAGGCAAGGTCCACGTGCTCTTCGCCCCGAACTCAGAGGTAATAGACGACAAGGGCGTCTACCCCTTCGTGCCCGAGATGATCCGGCGCTACCTCGGCGAGGAACCGATAATCGGGAACGCCAGGACCTACTCGCTCGCCGTGGAGTCGGACCGCGAGTACGTCATGGACCATTTCGACGAGCTCGTGATAAAGAGCCGCGGAGGCTACGGCGGCAAGGACGTCCTTATAGGACCCTCGGAGCCGCCGGAGACGATACAGAAGTTCCGCCGCCAGGTGGAGGAGAACCCGGTCGAGTACATCGCCCAGGAGCTAATAGACTTCTCGACCCACGTCCTCTGCGAGCCGGGTGATTCGGAAGGTTCGGACAAGGCCGGCCCAGAGCTGCGCGACTCCCACGCGGACTACCGGCTGCTCGGGCTCGCCCCGGACCCGGAGGACCCGTCGGTTGTGGAGGTCGTGCCGGGCTCGCTCTCGCGGGTGGCGGCACCCGGCAAGTACATAGTGAACATCTCCAGCGGCGGCAAGATGAAGGACACCTGGGTGCTCGAAAGGTGAAACAGGAGTAGAGTGTAGGGGCGATGGACTACGGTGCCCTGATCGGTGACTCGCTCCGCCTGACGCTGCGTAACCGCTATCTGTGGTTTTTCGGCTTTTTCGCGGGCGGCACGGGGACGAACCTCGTCTTCCAGGTACCCTCTAACCTCTCCGACTTGCAGAACATGCCGGACGGTCTGGATAGCCTGGACCCTACTCCCGCCCTCGTCTCCCCGGCGCTCCTGCTGCAGACGGGCCCGGGGGGCGTAAACGTGGCGCTGGTGGCCGCGCTGGCGCTGCTGGTTATATTGCTGGTGTTGGCGTTTATCGCGCTCTCCCTGATCTCGCACGCTGGGCTGGTGCGGGGCGCGGCGGCCATCGAGCGTGACGAGGTCTCCGGGGGTAGCCGGTTCGCCGCCACGTGGCGCTCGGGCGTGAACGGCATGTGGCGGGTGCTCGGCTTAGTCGTGCTGCTCTTTCTGCTCGGTCTCGGCATCCTGCTGGCGGCCGGGGTTCCGGCCGGGGTTTGCATCGGCCTCGTCTTCTTGCTCACGCAGTCGGTGGCGGCGCGGGTGGTGGTCACGGTGCTGGTCTCGCTGGTCGTGATGATCCTGCTGGTCGCCATCTTTATCCCGCTCGTCATTATCGGTCAGCTCGCCCTGCGCCGGACCCTCCTCGCCGGAGACGGCATAACGGGCTGCATCGGCGGCGGGTACGGGGTGTTCCGGCGCAACCTGGGCCGCAGCCTCCTGGTGTGGCTCATACAGATCGTGGTCGCGTTCGGCCTCGGCATAGCCCTGCTGATAGCGGCCATTATCGTGGGCGTCGTGCTGTTCTTGCCGACGATGATCCTGGCGTTCGCCGGGCTCACCACCGCCGCCGTCGTCACCGGCGCGGTCGCGGGCTTCCTGCTGCTCGCGCTCTTCATAGTCGCCTCGGGCGCTCTGGGCACCTTCGGCTCGGCCTACTGGACCCTCGCATATCTACGGCTCGAAGCGGCGGAAGCGCACAGCGGAAGCGCATAGCGGCGGGGCCATGGCAGCCTCCTGAGTCTCCCGAGTCTTCTGAACCCCTCGAAGCCGGCAGGGTGGTACAGGATGGTATATTCAGCCGGCCGCAAGATTCCGACGAGGGTCGCGGAAAGTAACCAAAAGTAACAGAGAGTAATGAGGAGAGCCTATTATGGCGAAGCTTGACGGCAAGGTAGCGGTGATCACGGGCGCGTCGAGCGGCATCGGCGAGGCCACGGCGGAGGCGCTCGCCGCCGAGGGAGCGAGCGTGGCGGTCGCGGCCCGCCGCAAGGACCGGCTGGAGAGCCTGTCGCAGCGCATCGAGGGTAACGGCGGTCGGGTGCTCACGGTGGAGTGCGACGTCACCGACGAGGGGCAGGCGCACGACCTGATCCGGCAGGTAGAGCGGGAGCTTGGCCGGGTGGACATCCTGGTAAACAACGCGGGCGTGATGCTGCTCTCCCGGATAGACAAGAGCCTCTCGGACGAGTGGCGTCAGATGTTCGACGTGAACGTGCTCGGCCTCCTGTACGCCACCGACGCCGCCCTGGAGGTGATGAAGCGCCAGCAGAGTGGCCACATCGTGAACATCTCCAGCGTGGCGGGCAGGGTCACCAACCCGAGCAGCGGCGTCTACTCCGGCACCAAGTTCGCCGTCAACGCCATAAGCGACGGGCTGCGCAAGGAGAACGTGGACGATCATCTGCGCGTTACGGTAATAGAGCCCGGCGCGGTCGCCACCGAGCTAACCGAGCACATCTCCGACGACGAGGCGAAGGACGCCATAGAGGGCATGGTCAACCGGATGGACCCGCTACAGAGCGAGGACGTCGCGAACGCCATCGCCTACGCCGTCACCCAGCCGGCCCGGGTAAACGTGGACGAGATCCTCATAAAGCCGACGGATCAGGCATAGAAAGGACTCCGGGGTCGCCCGCTTCTAGCTAAACCGTGGGTAGCTAGAAGCGGGCCGGGATCTGGAGGGTCTTGCCGATCTCGCCGTTCATCTCTCCGGCTTCGGCCTTTACGAGCCTCTGGAGGGACTCCACCGCGACCTCTAGCTCGGCCCGGCGGGGCTCGGAGGTCGTGAAGTAACGCTGCAGGAAGTTTCCGGCGGCTATGGAGGCTCTGGTGTCACCGAGGACGTACCAGGCCTCGGAGATCAGGACGAACTGCAGCACGGCGTACGGCGGCCAGCTAATCACGGGGGCCAGCAGCGAGGCCAGGATTATGTAGATCAGGATATTCGTGCCGCAGCGGGGGTGGATGCGGCCGCTGCGCTTCGCGCCCGGCAAGGTCACCTCGCCGTCGCGCTCGTAGGCGGCGACCGCCTTGTGCTCGGCGCCGTGATAGCGGCCTATGGCGGTGAACTTCATGCCCGCGAAGAGCAGCAGTAGCAGCGGCAGCACGGGGAATGTGGCGAACAGGTTGAGGGCGTCCCCGAAAAGGCCGTCCCCACCGACCCTCCCGCCGAACTCCAGCAGGAGCGTAAAGAGCCACAGCACGAGCAGTGTCAGCAGGAGCGCGATCACCCCGCGCACGGAGCCCACCAGCTGCAGGAGCAGCCGGCCCCAGAAAAAGCCGGATCTCACCAAAGGCCACCGGGAGACGCGCCGCACCAGCGGGGAGCGCGGAGGCCCGGAGCGGGAGTGGTCTATGCGGAGCTCGATCTCGCTCCCGCGACGGTCGGCGACGCTCATGTAACCCGGGCCGAAGAAGTCTATCCCGTGCAGGCGGGCCATGCCTCCGAAGGCCAGCGGCTCCCAGTCTCCGCCCCGGTTATCCCGGGACTCGCCGCCCTCCGGCTCTCCCGTTGCTCCAGAGGCCCTGGACTTCCTCGATGACCGCTCACCCGCGCGGGCCAAGTGCTCTCCTTCTTCTTTGTGGAAGGTTGCTCTACGTCCTGCTCTACCGTACTGCTCTGCGCCTCCGGGTCCGGGCCCGGACAGGGCTAAACGATAGCACGGGATAGCGCGACACCGCGTCCTGGACCTCTTCCGCCCCTACCGTGCCGCTCCAGAGGACCGGGCTTGGGTAGAATATACCCTTGCCACCGCACTTCGGACCCGAGACATCAGGGAGGGACCGTGCAGGAGCCGGCCAGAGGCTTGAAGAACAGGACCGTGTACCTGGCCGTAGCGCTGGCGTTCGCGCTCGCGGTTTTCTCGTACTTCGTGTACGAGATCCGCACCATAGTCCTCGTCCTGCTGCTGACGATGCTGTTCTCGATAATAATCAGCGGGCCGGTAGACTACCTGGCCCACCGGGGCCTGCCGCGCGGTCTAGGCATCCTCGTCGTGCTCGGCGTCCTGGCGGGCGTTTTCTGGCTCGGCGGAGTCGCCGTCGCGCCGGTAGTGGAGCGGCAGGCCCGGGAGCTCGTCCAGAACTTTCCGGCGCTGCTGTCCCAGGCCGAGGGCTTCGCAAACCGGGTGCAAAACTTCTTCGGGGTGGACCTCGGGGGTTTTCTACAGCCGCAACGCCTCTCGGAGACGATCTCCGGCGCGCTCTCCGGCGACACGTTCAACGTGGTGGCGAACATCGGCGGCTCCATAGCCAACGGCCTCTCGCTGGCGCTGGTGGCGCTCATAGGCACTATCTACCTCGTTATACGCCCCGCGCCGCTGGTAAACGGGTTCGTCTCGTTCTTCCCGGCGGAGCGCCGGCCCCGGGTGCGGGAGATCCTGACCAAACTCTACGGCACGGTGCAGCGGTGGTTCCTGGGCCAGTTGACCACGATGGTGCTTATAGGGGTGCTCTCCGCGATCGCTTTTTCCATTATCGGGGTGCCCTTCGCGGTTCTTCTGGGGGTCTTCGGCGGGCTCGTCGCCTTCGTGCCTTTCATAGGTCCGACCATCGCCGTCATACCGGCGATACTCCTGGCCCTGAGCGAGAGCCCGGTGCAGGCGATCTGGGTGCTCGTCGCCTACCTGGCGATACAGGCCGTGGAGTCCAACGTGATACAGCCCATAGTGATGAGTCAGGCGGTCGAGCTCCACCCGGCGGTCGTGGTCTTCGGCCTTCTCATAATGGGCACCCTGTTCGGCTTCGTCGGCCTGCTCTTGGCCGTGCCGCTGGTGGCGGCGATACAGGTGCTAACGCGGGAGCTGTGGGTAAAGCGGATGGACCGGATAGGCACCGACCCGGCTCCCCCCGCCCCCAGGGCCAAACCAAGACACCCGACCAAACGCTTCAGCCGGGCTTGGAGAGCCTTAAAAGGCCTCTTTCGCTCGTAAGCTCCCGGTCGGAGAGAAAGCTCGTGGTCACGCCGCCGCGCCGAAACTCCGCATCCTCCAGGATAGCCAGGTGCAGCGGCAGCGTCGTCTCCAGCCCGGCGACGGCGAACTCGTCCAGGGCCCGCGCCCCGCGCTTTACCGCCGCCTCCCGGCTCGCGGCGTGGACCACGAGCTTCGCCAGTAGCGAGTCGTAGTGCGGCGTGACCTTGTAGCCCGGATACAGATGAGAGTCCACCCGCACCCCGGGGCCGCCCGGCGGGTTGTAGAACTCCACGGGGCCGGTCTGGGGCAGGAAGTTTCTGCGGGGGTCCTCGGCGTTGATCCTGAACTCCATGGCGTGGCCCTCTGAGACGACCTTCCTCCTCTCCGAGAGCCTCTCACCGGCGGCGACCCGGATCTGCTCGGCCACGAGATCCACGCCCGTAACCATCTCCGTGACCGGATGCTCGACCTGCAAGCGCGTGTTCATCTCTATGAAGTAGTACTCGCCGCCCGAGTACACGAACTCCACCGTCCCCGCGCCCTCGTAGCCCAAAGAGTCCACGAGCCGGGCGCTGGCCTCCATCATGCCGCTGCGCGCCTCCTCCGGCAGGCCGGGGGCGGGAGACTCCTCGACGAGCTTCTGGTAGCGGCGCTGCACGGAGCAGTCGCGCTCGGGGAAGGCGGCGGAGTTGCCGTGGGAGTCAGCGAGCACCTGCACCTCGACGTGGCGCAGGCTCTCGAGGTACTTCTCGACGTACACCGACCCGTCGTCGAAGCTCGCCCCGGCCTCCCGGCTCGCCGCGGCGTGGGCGTCGGCGACCTCGGCCTCGCGGTAGACGACCCGCATCCCCTTGCCCCCGCCCCCGGCGCTGGCCTTTATGACCAGCGGGTAGCCGACCTCCGCCCCGACGCGCTTTATCTCGGCCGCGTCGTTACACAGGCCCTCGGAGCCGGGGGTTATGGGCACTCCGGCCGCGCTCGCCACGGAGCGGGCGGTCGCCTTGTCCCCCATGCGCGAGATCGTCTCCGAGGAAGGCCCGATAAACTTTATGTTGCAGGACTCGCAGATCTCGGCGAACCGGGCGTTCTCCGAGAGAAACCCGTAGCCGGGGTGTATCGCGTCCGCCCCGGTGAGCTCCGCGGCGGAGATGATCGCCGGTATGTTCAGGTAGCTAGCCCGCGCCAGCGCCGGCCCGACACACACGGCCTCGTCGGCCAGCAGCCGGTGCAGCGAGTCGGCGTCGGCGGTGGAGTAGACGGCGACGGAGGGTATCCCGAGCTCGCGGCAGGCCCGGATGACGCGCAGCGCGATCTCACCCCTGTTCGCGACGAGCACCTTGCTGATGCCGCCCTCGCGGGACCCGGCCATTAGCGTCTCACCGGCCCGATTCCGCCCTCACCCGGGACCTTCCAGCCCCTCACTCAGATCCTCACTCGGAGTCGGGCTGCAGCGCGAAGAGCGGCTGATCGTACTGCACACCTCCGGTGTTCTCGGCCAGCACCTCCACGACCTCACCGGAGACGTCGGCCGGGATCTCGTTCATCAGCTTCATCGCCTCGACGATGCACAGGGTCTGTCCCTCGCGCACCCTGTCGCCGACCTGCACGTAATCGTCCTCACCGGGGGCGGGGGCCCGGTAGAAGGTCCCCACCAGCGGCGAGCGCACCTCGTGCAGCCCGTCCTGCCCGGCGGCCTCCTCCGTCTCCGCCGGGGCCGGCTCTGGGGCGGCAGTCCGAGCGGCGGGCTGCGCGGGCGGGCCGCCCTCCGGTATCGCGGTCTCCCGGGCGCGAACCGTCACCTCCAGCTCACCCTGACGGACCCGGATCTCACCCACCCCGCTCTCCTGGACGAGCTCGACCAGCCGGCCGACCTCTTCCAGCGGGAGCGCGCTCTCCGGCCCCGGATCTCCGGCATTCTCTCCGGAGGAGCCGCCGTTGCCCGCGTTGTTCACGTTGTCTACGTTATCTACGTTGTTCATGCCGCGCGCCCCGATGCGGGCCCGGCGGTCTCGTGTATCTCGCTCTGCATAGCCCGGCATTGTACACCCACTCTCGCGGCTCGTGGGGGCCGCTGTAAAAGAGGGGCGCCGGGGCGGATGCGCCCTGTGGAACGCGCCGGGCCGCGTGTAGAATCTCTGCGAATATGGCGGACTCTGCGAGCCAAACCACGAACGTCCGGGTCCTCGACCCCCGCGTTGCCCAGCAGGTGGCGGCGGACGAGGTCGTTGACCGTCCGGCCTCGGTGGTAAAGGAGCTCGTCGAGAACGCCCTGGACGCCGGGGCCACGCGGGTAGAGGTGGAGCTCGGCGACGGCGGGACCTCCCACATCCTGGTGCGCGACGACGGCTCCGGCATGAGCGCCGAGGATGCCCGCGCCTCCGTGCTGCGCCACGCCACGAGCAAGATCCAGAATCTCGAAGACCTCGAAGCCGTTACCACGCTGGGCTTTCGCGGCGAGGCCCTGCCATCCATAGCCAGCGTCTCGGCCTTCCGGCTCACGACCTCCACGGGCGAGGGAACCGCGACGAAGGTCACCGTGGACGGCGGCGGACCGGCGGAGGTAACGGGGGCGGCACACCCGAAGGGCACCACCGTCCTCGCCGACCGCCTGCTCTACAACGTCCCGGCCCGCCGGGCGTTCCTGAAGGGCACCCGCGCCGAGCGAGCCGCCATCATAGAGGCCGTTACCCACCTGGCCGTCGCCCATCCGGAGGTGGCGTTCCGGCTTTCGGAGAAGGGCCGGGACTACCTATCCCTCCCGGAGGCCGGGGAGCTACCCGTGAGGCTGGCCCAGATCCACGGCGTCGCAAAGGCCCGGGCCATGCGCGAGGTCCACTACGAGTCCGGGGCCTTCGAGGTGACCGGCTACGCGGCCCTGCCCTCCGTAACAGAGGGCAGCCGCTCGGCCCAGACGGTCGCGGTGAACGGCCGCTGGGTGCGCGGCGAGAGCCTGCAGCGCGGCCTGGACGACGCCTACCGGGCGACGGTGCCCGGCGGACGCTACCCGCCGGTGGCGATCCAGGTCACGGTGGACCCCCGCCGGGTGGACGTGAACGTCCACCCCACCAAGCAGGTGGTCCGCTTCTCCGAAGAGCGTGCCGCCCGGGACGCGGTGGCCGCCGCCGTCCGCGACGCCATAGAGTGGCACCCGGCCGCGCCGGCCACCACGCCGAGCCACCCCGAGCCCCGCTTCCAGCAGGACCGTATCGGGCCCCCGGAGGGTAAAGCGCCCCGCGTCGCGGAGCGCGGAGCAGATTACGGCGCCCAGACCCAGCCGGCAGAGCGCCCGCAGCGGGACCTTGCGGCTTTCCGAGAGAGGATCTCGGACGCCTCCACCCCGCTTTCGGAGCTTTCACGCTCTTCGGAGCCCGGGGCGCGAGAGCCGGAGGCCGGACACGCCGGCGGGCTGCCCGAGCGGGGCGCGTTGCCGCCGCTCGAAGGGTCGCGCGTGATCGGCCAGCTCGCCGCAGGCTACATCCTGCTCGAAGAGCCCGCGGCCCTGTGGATCGTGGACCAGCACGTGGCCCACGAACGCGTCCTGCTCGACCGCCTGAACGACGCCGGCAGCCGGGAAGCCCCGGACCCGGCGGACCCAGACTCGACAGGCCCGGCGACGATGCAGGGGCTCCTGATGCCACACGTCGTCGAGCTCTCGCCCGCCGAGGCGGAACTGGCCGTGGATCACCTCGAAGAGCTGGCCGTCTACGGCTTCGAGGCCGAGCCATTCGGCCCCCGCTCTTACCGCGTTACCGCGATAATCTCCACCCTGGCCGACGCCGACGTGTCCCACGCCTTCAAGGACGCGCTCGCAGCCGTCTCCGGCACCGGCTCCGGACGCCACCGCGAGGACCGCATCCTCGCCACCATCGCCTGCCACTCCGCCGTCAAGATGGGCGACCGGCTCTCACAGGAGGAGATGCAGCGGCTCATCCAGGACTGGCTCACCACCCGCCTCCCGGCTACCTGTCCCCACGGGCGCTCCATCTGCTACCGCACGGATCTCTCAGAGATCGCCCGCAAGCTCGATCGCCACTAGTCCACTGCGGGCGAGAAGGCGCCGGGCCCGGTGCCCGGATGGGACACGAAAGAGCGCGAGCCCGGCGTAGTGCCGACCCCGCGCTCTTCTGGGCGGCCCACTTTATGCGGGCCTCGCCATGATGGATCTACTAGATAAGGCCGGCCGCGGCGTTTGCCCGCTGCTGGGCGATCTCCATGGCCTGCTGATAGGCGGCCTGGTAGCCCTCGGGGCCAACCGGGACCACGACGTTCGAGATGAAGACGCCCGGGCTCTGCTCGAAGACGTTCACGTTGGTGGCCTCGGTGCTCTGCTCCACCTCTTGGCTCAGGTTCTGGACGTCGGAAGCCTGCGGCTGGGCGGCCTGCTGAGGCTCGGCGGCCTGCTGCGGCGCGGCCTCTTCCTGGGCCGGCTCCGGTGCGGGAGCGGGCTCCGGCGTCGGCTCCGGTGCGGGCTCGCTGGTCCCACCACCCTGGCCGAGGACGGTCGCGTCCACGGTGCCAACGCCGACGGCCTTCAGGCCGATGGCATCCGCCGCGGCGGAGGAAAGATCATACTCCGCACCGTTGGCGTACGGACCACGGTCGTTGATGGTGACGGTCGTGCAGCCGTTGAAGCAGACCTCGACCTGCGTGCCAAACGGCAGAGACTTGTGGGCGGCGGTCAGGGCGCCCGGGTTGAACGGCTCACCACTCGCGGTCGGGTTACCGGCGAAACCGGGACCATACCAACTCGCGGTGGTCGGCGCGGCCTCGGCTTTACCGGAAGAAACAACGGCGATGGCCAGCGCAATAAACAGCGCACCCACCATATACAACGCCTTCTTGGCGCGCACTCCTACTACTACGTTCGACATAAGCCCCCCTCCAGAAGCGGCTAACAATTAACAACGGGCAGAAAGTAACAGCACGCCACTGACTTTGCAATCCGATATTACGAAAATTTTACGATTTTGTTGAGATTTCTTTAAGATCAGGCCCTGAACCGCCCCCGAAAGGGTCTTCTAGGACCGTCCAGAAGTCAGGAGGCGACGAGCAGCTAACCATATGTAGCATACATTCCTCTAGCATTCATACTACATTCCGTGCCGCCCGACGGCGATCTTACAAGCCGACCCGGCATCTTGCGAGGTATTACAAGGTTGTGGCCCAGGGGAGCCTGCAACCTCTCTTTTGCGCCGGATTTTCGTGTGTCCCGGTACAATCTCCCGAGTGTAAGAGCCTGGGAGAGCCAATTGCAACGCCGCCGGGGCCTGTTCTGGCTCTAAAGTGTAACAACGGGTAAGATACCGGTCTGCATGTGTAGCACGGTTTACGAGAGCGGCGCTCCAGTGTCCCCTGTATCGCCCCGCGTGCAGACGCGGGGGTGCTCTTCCGGAGATTGGGATGATCCTGCACCGGGGATACAGGCGCTTGGAAGTTTGGAGTATTCTTGATGTTTCCGGGCGTAAACCGGGAGGGAGGGTGCCGTGCCGATACAGTTTAGGGGCGACTGGGAGAGCCGGGGCTACAGCCTGGGCGTCGAGGAGGAGCTGTGCCTCGTGGACGCCACGAGCGGCGAGCTGGTGCCCCGGATAGAAGAGGTGATGTCGCGGCTACCCGGGGAGCTTTCGGAAGCCGTCTCCTACGAGCTCTTCCAGTCGGTGCTGGAGACCAAGACCCCGGCCTGCGCCACGGTCGCGGAGACCGAGCGGCATCTCAGGAGCCTCAGGAACCGGGTGGGGTCGTGGACGGCGGCCTGCGGGGCCTCACTGGCCGCCGTCGGCACCCATCCCTTCTCCCGGTACGCGGAGCAGAAGATCACGGCCCAGGAACGTTACGAGTACGTTATCGAGACGCTGCGGTGGGTGGCAGAGCGGGAGGTGATCTTCGGCCAGCACGTACACGTCGCCGTGCCCGGTCCCGAGGAGGCCATACTCGCCCACAACCGGCTCTCGGAGCAGGCCCCGCTACTCCTGGCGCTCTCGGCAAACTCGCCGTTCTGGCAGGGGATGGACACGGGCTTCGAGTCCTCGCGGGTCAAGATCTTCGAGACCTTCCCCCGGGCGGGGCTGCCGCCGGCCTTCGGCTCCTATGAGGAGTTCGAAGGATACGTGGACCTCATGGTAGAGGCCGGGGCGATGGACGACTACACGTTCTGCTGGTGGGACATCCGGCCCCACCCGAAGATGGGGACCATAGAGCTGCGGATACTGGACGCCCAGACCAGCCTGACCGCCGCCAGCGCCCTGACCGCCCTTACCCAGTGCATGGTCGCCCGGGCGCTCGCCGAAGAAGGTCCCCTGGTCCCTTACGACCGCGAGCTCGCCCAAGAGAACAAGTGGCGTGCCTCCCGCCACGGCCTCGACGCCAGCTTCTTCGACGACAGGCGCCGGGAGAACGTCCCGGCCCGCGAGATGGCCCGGAACCTGGTCGAGGAGCTGCGCCCGGTCTCCCAGGACCTCGGCTGCGAGAACGAGCTGGGAGACGTGCTGGAGATAGTCGAAGGCGGCACCGGCAGCCAGCTGCAGCGCCAGGTCTACGGGCGGAGTGGGGAGCTCCTAGACGTGGTCGCCTACCTCATAGAGGGCACGCGCCCCGCCCTGGCCGGAGAGCCCGGCTAGACCTCCATATATTCCCAGTCCTCATAATCTATGGCGTACCACACCATGTCGTGGCCCCTGAAGCGGACCTCGCCCTGCAAACAGAGCCCAGACTTCTCCATGATCCGCCTGGAAGCCAGATTCTCCGGCTTTACGATACCGATTATCCGCTCTAGTCCTACCTCTCTGAAACCGTAACGGTAGGCCGCCGCCGCTCCCTCGGTCGCGAGCCCCCGACTCCAGTAAGCAGGGTCCAGCAGCCACCCAACCTCCGTCTTGTACTTCCCCTCGGGAAAGTCTTCGTAGTAGTTCAGGCCGATCCTGCCGATAAGCCCGCCGGTGGCCCTGTGCTCAACCGCCCACGGCCCGAATCCCCACTCCTCCCACCGGCGCGTGAAGCTCGCGATCTGCCCCGCGCTCTGCTCGCGAGTCAGTGGGCCGCCGTTACCGCCCAGCAGATACCGCATGGCCTCGGGATCGGCGCAGATACGGGCGTAAGGCTCAAGGTCCTCTTCCCGCCAGGGCCGCAGCCGGAGGCGAGGGGTCTCTATGGCGCGGCTATTCCTCCTCGAAGCCGAGCGACCACACCCGGTCGAGGTCGTAGTTGGAGTAACAGCGGAAGGCGACCATCGTCTCGGTACGGGAGACGCCGGGGACTTGGGCGAGCCTCTCGGGGACCACGTCGGCCAGCCGTTCGAAGTCCGTGAGCCGGACCATCGCCACCAGGTCGTGCGGCCCGGTCACAGAGTAGACCTCCGTTACACCCTCGACCTCCAGCATCGCCTGAGCGGTCTCCTGGACCCGCTCGGACTCGGTCGTTATCAGGACCACCGCCGTGACCAACCGTGCATCCTCCCGCTATCTTCCGTTAATCTCCCCGCGTCGTGGGCGAGGGGGGACTCGAACCCCCATGTCCTCTCGGACACTAGACCCTGAACCTAGCGCGTCTACCAATTCCGCCACTCGCCCGTGGCCCCGCGGATTGTACCAAGCCGGCCGAGGGATAACTAGCTCGTGGCGGGCCTCGGCAGCAGACCTCTGGTAACAAACGGGTAACAAAGTAACCATTTGCCGGAGATCGCCCGTAAAAGCCTATAAAATGCCATTCGTGGCCGAGACACGATACATCGAGGGCCAGGGCAGTTACGAGCTTCTGGAGATGATCGGGCGCGGCGGCTTCGCCAACGTGTGGCTCGCCCGCTCGCTGGGGCTCCCCGGAGGCTCTCCGGGCGGCGAGGACGTCGCGATCAAGATCATACCCGTCGGCAGCATGAAGGAGCGTTCGCGGGCGCTGCGGGAGGGCCAGATCGCGGAGGGCCTCAAGCACCCCAACATCGTCGAGCCGCTGGAAGTGATCGCCGCGGACTACGAGGTCTGCATAATCACGGAGTTCGTGGATGGGCTGCCGCTGGACGTGGCGGCCCGCAGCTACAGCCCGGAAGAGGTGGTGGACGCGCTGGCCCAGATCCTGGAGGCGCTCGACTACGCCCACGGCAAGGGGATAATCCACCGCGACATAAAGCCCCAGAACGCCCTGGTGGACGCCCACGGGCGGGTTAAGATCACGGACTTCGGCATCGCCTACCGGGCCGGGGACACGCGCCTGACCCAGATCGGCTACGCGGTCGGCACCCCGGGCTACATCGCCCCGGAGCTCGTGGAGGGCGGCGAGCCCACGGCGCTCTCGGACATCTACGCCGTCGGGGCGACCGCCCGGTCCATGCTCGCCCACCAGCCGGACGAGCCGCCGCCGGATATCCAGGAGTTCGTGAACCGCGCAACCTCCCCGAACCCGGCGCACCGTCCGCAGAGCGCCGAGGAGGCCCTGCGGCTGCTCACCGGCCAAAGTTTTACGAGATGGCCTCTCATGTCTCCGGAGAGCGGGAAGAGGGGGCTGCTCCGCAAGTTCCGCAGACCTCACAAACCCCGCAACCTCCGCAAAGCGCGCGAGGATGTCTTCACGGACTACGACACGGGAGAGCTGGAGCCCTATGAGGGTTACGAGCCTTACGGGCCGGACTGGCAGGTCCCCAAGCACTACGCGGAGTATGTATCACGCGGGATAAACGGCGTCGTGGCGGGGTGGCTCGGGTACCTCGGCGGCGAGGCGCTCCTGAGCGGCGGCGGGGCCCTCGTGGTCGCCGCGGGCTTCGGGCTCGCCGGGTATTTCCTACCCAGGCTCGGGGCGCTCGGCGTGATCGTGGCCCTGGCGGTCGCGCTTGCGCGGAGCGGGGCGGGCTTTGGTTTCGCCGCGCTGGTGCCGGCAATCGGGGTGATATGGATAGTCTTTGTCCAGGGGAGCATGCGGAGGCTGCCTCTGGGGCCGGTGCTGGCGATTCCGCTGGCTGCGGTCGGGCTCGGCGCCGGGCTGCCGTTGCTGCTCGGGGGTTTGATGCGGCCGCTGGGCGCGGCGGTTTCGGCGGCGGCCGGGGCGGCGACGCTGGCGGGCTACAGCCTGACCAGGGGCGCGGGCAGGCTGGATTACATAGGGATCAGCCTCGGGAAACTTCCGCAGGGGCTTGGCGCGACGCAGCTCGCGGGGCGCACGGAGTTTCTGCTGCTGCAGTACCCCGGTCTGTGGCTGCAGGCGGCGCTGTGGGCGGTAATGGCCGCGCTCGTCTCCGCGGGCGAGAGGCTCGGGCAGTGGCTCGTCGGGGTGATCCTGGCCGTGGCCACCGGAGCCGTGGGCTATGCGGCCTTCGTCTCGGCCTCCCCGGAATCGCTGACGAGGGCTATGGCTTCCATGGGGTTCGCGGCTATAATATATTCCGTAGTAAGGTACTTCGGGTCCGAGTCGAGAGGGTAGCGCTCTTTGGGGTTCTTCAAACAGATAGAGAAGGGCATGGAGTCCATGGTCGAGGGCGTCTTCGGCCGGGCCTTCCGCCGTCAGGTCCACCCCGTCGAGATAGCCAAGGGCCTCACCAAGCAGATGGACGAGGGGCGCATGATCAGCGTCTCCCGCACCTACGCGCCGAACGACTTTACCATCCACCTCTCGTACGAGGACCACGAGTCCATGCAGGCCTACGAACGCTCGTTGCGGGAAGAGCTGATCCAGTACGCCTCTACCCACGCCGAAAGCAAGAGCTACCACCTGATGACGCCCCCTAAAGTCCGCTTCGAGTCCGAGGAGACGCTCAAGTTCGGCGAGTTCGGCGTCACCGCGAAGCTGACGGGCGGCGAAGGCCCGCGCGACCGGGGAGCCCCCTCGGATACCTCGGGCCAGACGCGCATCTTCCGCACCGAAGCACCAGAAGAACCGGAGCCGGAAGGATCAGAGGAGCCCGAAGAGCCGGAGAAGCGGGCGGATCAGAGAGAGACCGAGTACGCCTCGGGTGCAGCCGGGGGGACCGCCTCTATCTCGGCGGAGCAGGCCCGCAGGGAGGGTCTTGCACGGGAGACGGTCACGGTCTCCACCGGGGACGAGACCTACACCCTGGAGGGCAGCGGGCCGTGGACCGTGGGCCGGGCCGAGGACAACGACATCGTCGTCCGGGACCCGAACGTCTCGCGCCGGCACGCCCGGCTGGAGCGCCAGGAGAACGGCTTCGCGGTCGAGGACCTCGGCTCCACCAACGGCACCCTGCTGGACGGAGCCCCGATAGGCCGCGAGCGGATAGACGACGGGGATGAGATCACCTTCGGCCACACCGCCACCACGTTCAACGTGCGCCGGAGCCAGCCCAGGGGCCGGGAGGCGGCTCATCCCGGCGGAGCCGGCGGCTCTGGTAGCTCCTCCGGGCCGGGTGGCATAACCTCGCGCTGGGACCGCGGTTCCTCGGGCTCATCAGGTTCCTCGGAGGCCTCCCGGGGACGCCGGGGGGCAGGAGGGGCCTAGACCCGTGGACATCCAGGTACCCCTGCTGGCCGCAAAGGCCCTGCTCCTGCTGCTTTTGTTCGCCTTCGTCTACGCCGTGGTGCGGCGGGGGGTCGGGGATCTCAAGAAGGTCTCCGAGGAGGATCTCCGCTCACCGGGCTCGGCGCGCTCCGTGGCCGCGCGCCGCAACGGCGGCAATGGTGGTAGCGGCGGTAATGGAGGCTACGGGGGCAACGGCAGGGCCCCCTCGAACGGTCCGGAGACCAGGCTGGTGGTAGAGAAATCCGAGGTGCTGGAGCCCAGGACCCGGTTCCACATAAAGGGCGGGATAACGGTCATAGGGCGCTCACCGGGCTCGGACATCGTCTTGAAGAGCGACGATTTCGCGTCGAGCAGTCACGCCAGGCTTACCCGACACGCCGGCCTTCTGTACGTGGAAGACGCGTACTCGACCAACGGCACCTACGTCAACGACGAGAAGATAGTCGGGGCCACGCCGCTACACCAGGGGGATGAGATCACCGTCGGCTCGACCACCTTCAGGTACGCGGAGTAGGCTTCCCTCTAGTGCTCTCCCTGGACCATTTCGGCCTCACCGACCCGGGCAGGGTGCGCGAGAACAACGAGGACTCCCTGCTCTCGGGTGGAGGCCGGGACCCGGCGCTCTTCGCGGTCGCCGACGGCGTCGGGGGCTTCGAGGCCGGGGAGGTCGCAAGCTCGATGGTCATCGAGTCACTCGAAAATCTGGAGCCCGGAGATCCGCTCCAGCCCGCCATCCGGGAGGCGAACCGCCGCGTCTACTCTGCCGCCCGGGAGAACGAGAAGCTCTCCGGCATGGGGACCACGGTGGTCGCCGCCAGGATCGAGGAGTCCGGAGGCGGCGTAGAGGCGGAGATCGCCCACGTCGGGGACTCCAGGGCTTACCTGCTCCGGGACGGCGAGCTTTCGCCGCTTACGGAGGATCACTCCCTCGTCGCCGAGCTGGTGCGGAGCGGCAGCCTGACCCGGGCACAGGCCTCGGATCACCCGCAGAAGAACCTCATTACCCGGGCGCTGGGGGCAGAGGAAGAGGTGGAGGTGGACTCCGCCCGGTACCGGCTCCGGCGCGGCGACCGGCTCGTGCTCTGCTCCGACGGGCTGCCGGACATGGTCGCGGAGACCAGAATCTCAGAGCTGGCCTCCGGCGGCCCGGGTGGCGATCCGGGGACCGCCGAAGAGTCTGCCCGCAGCCTGCTCTCGGCGGCGCTCTCCTCGGGCGGCAGCGACAACGTCACCGTGGTCGTCGTGGACGTCGAGCAAGAGGCCCGCCGGTCCTCTGCGGCCCAGGAGTCTCCGGAGGCACCCAGCCCGACCAGCGTCGGGACCACCGGCGGAACCCGGGAGCCGGCGACGCCCCCTCCCCCGGACACTCCGGGCGGAGGCGAGCCCACGGAGGAGAGACCTTCCAGGGTCCGGCGGCTCCGGGGTAGAGAAAAGAGAGGCGAGGCCCGGAGAAGACGCAGAAGGTCCGCCATACGAAGCTCGGACGAGACGGGCGGGGACGAGGCACGCTCCGCCGGACAGCGCGGGGGCCGCGGCAGAGAAGGGAGCTACTCCGGGCCCGGCGAGGGGGAGAGCCTGATCCCCGGCGTGTGGGACGGCGTGGCGGTCGAGGAAGAGCCAGAGCCCCGGGAGCCGACGCCGGAGGAGGTCGTCGAGAGATACCGCATCAGGCCCGAGCCGGACGAACGGGAGACCCAGGGTGATCCACGCCGTCGCCAGCGCCGTCGGAAGCGGCTCGCAGCGGGAGGAAAGGCGATATCCGCACTCATCCGGGGGCTCGCGGTGGTCGCCCTCCTCGGGCTGTTGCTCGTGCCGCCGTACCTGTGGTGGAGCACCCGGTACTTCATGGCCTACGAAGAGGGTGAGGTCGTGATCCACCAGGGCGTGCCCTACGATTTCTTGGGCAACGAGCTGAACCGGGTGGACCAGCGCACCGGGGTGAAGGAGTCAGATATAGCGGAGCCCTACCGGGACCAGGTGCAGGATAACAGGTTGTACACTGAAGGTCGGCTCCAGACCGTGCTCGAAGACCTGCAAAAGCAGTAGAAGGAGCGGAACTTGGCGCGCAAAGCAACCATGCCGATGGTACTCGCGCTGCTCACGGTAGCCCTCGGGTTCGCGATCCTGCTCCTCGGCAGGGAAGGCGGGATCGCGAGCCCCCCGTTCGTCTACGGCGGGGCCTACGCCGGGATGATGCTCGGGGTGTACCTGATCGTGCGCCTGTGGCTGCCCTACGCCGACGCGCTACTCATCCCGATAGTCACGTTGCTAACCGGGGTGGGCCTGATAATGATCTACCGCGCGGGATTCACGGAGGGCGTCCCGGCCAGCCTCGCCACCACACAGGTAGTCTGGGTGCTGGTGGGCTGTGTGGTGCTCCTCCTGACCATCTTCCTCTTTCGGAACTACCAGCGTCTTTTGAGCTACAAGTACCTGATCGCGCTCGGAGCGTTCGTGCTCATCGGCCTGACGTTTACCCCGTTCGGGCAGGAGGTCAACGGAGCCAGGCTCTGGGTGGACATAGGGCCGGTCCGGTTCCAGCCTTCGGAGTTCGCCCGCATCGCGCTCGTGATCTTCTTCGCCGGGTACCTGGCCGAGAAGCGCGACGTGATGGCCGCCACCAGCAGGAGCTTTATCGGTATCCCGCTGCCGCCCCTGAAGCACTTCGGGCCCGTGGCGATGGTGTGGGCGGCGTCGCTCGGTCTTTTGGTGTTCGAGAAGGACCTCGGGAGCAGTCTGCTCTTCTTCGTCGTGCCGCTGCTCATGCTCTACGTGGCGACCGGCAAGCTCGCCTACGTCCTGATCGGGAGCCTGCTCTTCGCCGGGGGCGCTGTCGCCGGGTACTTCATGTTCGACCACGTCCAGGTCAGGGTCAGCGCGTGGCTGGACCCGTGGTCCCAGGCGAACGAGGGTGGGTACCAGATTCTGCAGAGCATCTTCGCCATCTCAGAGGGCGGGGTCGCGGGCACCGGGCTCGGCGAGGGGCTCGCGGGACGCATCCCGGAGGTCCAGACGGACTTCATCTTCTCCTCGGTGGCGAGCGAGCTGGGGTTGCTCGGGGCGACGGCGCTACTCATGGCGTTCCTCGTGTTCGCCTACCGGGGCCTGAAGATAGCCCTCTACGCCCCGGACGACGGCTCGAAGCTGCTCGCCGGCGGCCTGACGGTGATGTTCGCCCTGCAGACCTTCATCATCGTGGCCGGGGTGACCAAGCTGATCCCACTCACCGGCATCACGCTACCCTTCGTCTCCTACGGCGGCAGCTCGGTGGTGGGAAACTTCATCCTCACGGGCCTGCTCCTGGTCATCTCAAACAAGGCCGGCCGCAGGATGGCGCTCGGCGAGGAGTGGGAGGGTAGGCCGTGAGAGACGCCAGACTATCAGGGAGAGTGTGGAGACCCGGCCCCGGGTATAATTCTCTGACGTGCCACAGCTAGTAGACAACCGCTACAGGATACTCAGGCCGCTCGGTACGGGCGGGATGGCCGAAGTCTACCTGGCCCACGACGACGTGCTCGACCGGGACGTGGCGCTCAAGATCCTGAGCAACAGCCACGCGGACGACGAGGAGTTCGTCGAGAGGTTCCGGCGCGAAGCCCAGAGCGCCGCCGCACTGACCCACCCCAACATCGTCTCCATCTACGACCGGGGCGAGACAGAGGATGCGGAGAACGGGCAGGACGGTCAGGACGGACAGGGCTCCCGGGGGACGTACTACATCGCAATGGAGTATCTGCCCGGCGGCTCCCTGAAGGACCGCATAAACAGCCGGGGCGCGCTCCCGGCCAGGACGGCCGCCGAGGTGGCGCTCCAGATCGCGGAGGCGCTCAAGGCGGCCCACGAGCGGGACGTGGTCCACCGGGACATAAAGCCCCACAACATCCTGGTTACCGAGACCGGGGACCTCAAGGTCACGGACTTCGGCATAGCCCGGGCGGCGACCTCCTCAACCATGACGCGGACGGGCTCGATCATGGGCACGGCCCACTACATCTCGCCCGAGCAGGCGATGGGAGAGCCCGCCGGGCCCCAGAGCGACCTGTACTCCCTAGGCGTGGTGCTGTACGAGATGCTGACCGGTGAGCTCCCGTTCGACGCCGAGACCCCGATAGGCATCGCCATGAAGCACGTCAACGCGGACCCCGAGCCGCCGAGCGAGCTAGACGACTCCATCCCGGAGGGGCTGGACGCGATCACCTACCGGCTGATGTCCAAGGCCCCGGAGGACCGCTACCCCGACGAGTCCGAGCTGATCCGGGACCTCGAAAACGTCGTGGCGGGCTACCCTCCGGGCGAGGCGACGACGATGGCGCTACCGGCGGTCGCCCCCCCGGTCGGTGGTTACGGGGGTCACGGCGGTAGCGGAGGTAACAACGGAGGCGGGGAGCGTACCCTGGTCTCCGACTGGGGAGGGGCGGGAGGCAGGAGACGCAGCAAGGCTCTGCCCCTGCTGATACTGCTCTTCCTGGCGCTCCTCGCCCTCGCCGGTTGGGCCGCCTACACCGTGGTCCCGCAGGCCGCCCCCACCGCGCAGGTGCCCGGGCTTGAAGGGCTCACCCTGCAAGAGGCGCGGGACCGCGCCGGGGAGGACTTCAACATCGCCGTGTCGGACAGACGGGACAGCCGGGAGCCGGAGGATACGGTACTCGAACAGAGCCCGGCCCGGGGCTCCGAGCAGGAGCAGGGTTCGGAGATCTCGGTCGTCCTCAGCGGCCAGCGGGTGGCCGAGGTGCCGGACGTGGTCGGAGACTCCCGCAACGAGGCCGAGAGCCGGCTCGCCGAAGACGCCTTCGGGGTAGAGGTAGAGAGAGAGGAGAGCTCCGCGGACGAGGAAGGGAACGTGGTTTCCCAGAGCCCCTCGGCCGGCAAAGAGGCGGATTACCAGTCGGACGTCACCATAACGGTGGGGACGGGCCCGGCCCCCGTGGACACGCCGGACCTCTCCGGGATGTCCGTCTCCGAGGCGAGGTCCGCCTTGTCCGACGCCGACCTGGAGCTTGGCGAGAGGAGCGAGGCCGCGAGCGACGAGGTGGCGGAGGGCGACGTCATGGAGCAGAGCCCGGAGGCCGGGTCGGAGGCAGAGCCGGGCAGCGCGGTGGACGTGACCGTCAGCACCGGGCCGGAGGCGGTCTCCGTGCCGAACCTCTACGGCTCGAGCGTGGCGGAGGCGAGATCCCTCCTCTCGGACGCCGGCCTGGAGCTCGGGGAGGTGTCGGAGACGGAGACCGGAGAGCTCGAGGAGGGTCTGATCCTCTCTCAGAGCCAGTCGGGCGGGGCCACCGCCGAGCCCGGCACGGCCATAGACGTGACCGTCAGCGCCGGCCCCGCACCGGTAACCGTCCCGGACGTGCTCGGAGAGCAGGTTATAGACGCCCAGCGGGAGCTCGGGGACCAGGGCTTTGGCTACACCACCCAGGGAGTACAGAGCAGCGAGTCCGCAGGCACCGTGCTCTCGACAGACCCCGGAGCCGGAACCGAGGTGGAGCCCGGCGCCCGGATCGCGATCTCATACAGTCTCGGGGCCCCCGAGCCCGCCCCGGCGCCAGATTCCGCTTCGACGTCAGACCCCGCACCGACGCCAGATCCAGCTTCGACGCCAGCTCCCGCATCACCACAGCCTCAGGTTCCGGAGCCGACTCCCTCTCCCCAGCCCGGTAATCCTGGAGAGACTGCCGGCTCTAGCGGAGACTCGGGACCCAGTGGTGACTCCAGCCCGGGCTACGCATTCGGGGGATCCAGCGACTCCTCGAACAGCGACTCCTCAAGCAGCGACTCCTCAAACAGCAACTCCTCGAACAACGACTCCTCGAACAACGACTTCCCGGACGCAGGACGCGAGTCCGGCAACGTGGGGGCCCCAGGGGCTTCCAGGGGCGGCGAGGTACAGGCCCCGGACATAGAGGAGCCCGAGGCCCCGGACGTAGAGGCTCCGAATGTGGAGGCCCCGGAGGCTCCGGACCTGTAAGACCCGTAGGTACGTAGGTACGTAGATAGCCGGAGCAAGGGCTCCGGTCTAGCGGGCTCCCAGCTCGTTCCTCGCGTAATCCCGGAGCTCTCTGGCCTCCAACGTGCGCGGCGGGGTCACCTCGACGAAGCTGTGTCGGCCTATGGCGTTGTCCCGGAGCCATTCCTCCTCGACCCGCTTGGAGCGGTCCAGATCGTAGCCCGTCTCGTGGTAGGCCACACAGAGGCCCCCGGAGTCCAGCTCCAGGACCAGGATGGGGTGCCGATCCGGCGAGTACGCCCTAACGGTAACGGGCGTCCGTGCATTTTGCGTGTTTCCTTGACTGCGAGGTTCATCTTCCATGCCCGGAGTCTATACGAAAAAGCCCCCTCTCGGGGCTCGTAACGCCCAGCGTCAGCCAGAGGCTATGGGGCGGTCCGGGGTCCCCCTCATGCTAAAATTTGATGTGTATGCAGCTCCCAGATAAAACAGACAAAACTTACATTTTCAGGAGGAGACCCGATGCCAGATCCCAAACCTGGAGACGAGGAGACCGGTGCCGGTAATGCTCGGGAGGAGGTCACCGACGAACTCACCGAGAGGGCCGGGGGGGATTCGAGGGCGGACGAGCCCTCGAGGCTCTCGACCCGGCGCCCGCCGGAGAACCTGCCTGAGGAGCTCGTAAAGCAACGGCTCTCGCGGCTCGACACCCGCCGGGCGCTCGCGGACCTGTGCAAGAGTGTGCCCGGCCTCGACGAGCTGCTCCTGCCCCGGGGCATCCAGGCCGACGCCCTGACCCGCAAGTCCGGCGGCAGCTCACAGCTCCTCAAGAGCCTGACGCGCAGGATCACCCAGGACGCCGCCGCCTGGGGCGCTTTCCGCACCGCCGTCCAGGAGCAGATACCGTCAGAGACCTTCGAGGCGGTCGGGGAGCTGTCCGGGGAAGACGGCCGGAGCCTCGCCGAGCTCTCCGGCTCGCACACGAACGAAGGGTTGCTGCTCGCGGCCGTCGCCGGGGACGGCGACCCGGACGAGGAGACCGTACAGGCGCTCGTCTCCGCCTGGGAGAGCGAGAACCAGCAAGAGAAGAAGAAGGCCTCGGACTCGGCCCGCGTCCGGGAGCTGGAGGACGAGATCGAGAGCCTCAAGAAGGAGCGGGATCAGCTCTCCTTCTCCTCCCGCACCTCGAAAGAGCAGACCGAATCCCTGCGCCAGGAGGTCGAGGTGCTCAGGGGTGAGCGCGAGGAGGCGGCCTCCCGGGTGAAAAAGGCCGAGGAAGGCGCGGCGGCGGCCAGAGACTCCGAGAAAGAGCTGGAGTCTCGCGTCTCGGAGCTCGGCTCCCGGAACACGGAGCTAGAACGCGCCCTGGAGGGCGAGCGCGACGCCTACGCCAAGGCCGCCGAACGAGTAGAGCAGATGCACGAAGAGCTCGGCGGGGTGATCTCGGAACGCGACCGGGTACGGGAGGCGCTGGATAACGCCCGCTTTACGGACCAGGGGTTCGGGGACCTGCTCGTCCGCTCGGTAAAGAACGAGGTCGCCTCACTCCCGGACTCCGTGCAATCAGCCGCCCGTACAGCCCGGCTCATGGAGTTCATGGGCAACGTGCTCCAGGCCCACTCCGACCTCCGCGGCGAGACCCCCGGGACGGGCGCTACGGCCTCCGGCGGCCGCCCGGACGAGCAGCCCGGAGGCCGCACCGGCACCAGGAGCAGGGAGAGCGGAGAGGGTAAGGAGAGCGGGCAGGGCGGAGACTCCGAAGACTCGGAGCACTCGCAAGCCGGCTGGTCATCCGGCATAGGTGCTAACACAGAGCCCGGCACGGAGGCCGGGATAGACCTGCTGGTCCGGCTCGACGCCCAGGAGCCGCGTGGCCCCGGGTCCGCCACCGAGCCAGAGCCGGGCGTGGCCACGAAGACCACGAGCGCGGTCCCCAAGCCGAGGCCCATGCTCTCGTTCAAGGCCCTCGGAGGGGCGGGTGAGATCGGCGGTTCGAGCCACCTGCTGGACTTCGGCGACTCCCGCGTACTGGTGGACGCCGGGATCAAACCCGACGGCCGCAGCCCACAGACCCCGGACTTCGCCTCGCTCGACCGCCTCGACGCCGCCGTCATAACCCACGCCCACCTGGACCACTGCGGTGCACTGCCGCGCCTGTTTCGGGACAGACCCGGCCTGCCGGTGTACTGCACACCACCCTCGGCAAAGCTCATAGTCGCCGCGCTGAACGACCACGCGGCGATGGGCGGAAGCCTGCCCGGCGGCGTCCCCATAAGCGAGGTGCGCAAGAACCTGATCCCCGTGCCGTTCGGCAAGCCGTTCAAGGCGGGTAATGCTCGCGTCACCTTCACCGAGAGCGGTCACATCCTGGGTGCGGCGAGCGTCTTGCTGGAGTCGGGCTCGGCCACGACCTTCCACACCGGCGACATCTGCCTGGAGGATCACCTCTCCATCCCGTCGGCCAACCTGCCAGACGTGAGCGACATAGACCTGCTCGTCATGGAGGCGACCCTGGCAGACCAGCGGCCACAGCCCTTCAACGAGTCCGTCCGCACGATGGTGGACGTCATAAACGAGACCACGATGGGCAACGAGGGATCGGTCCTGATCCCGACCTACGCGCTTGGTCAGGCGCAGGAGATACTGCTCGGACTCAAGCACTACGGTCGGGAGTACGGCCTGGACCGGGAGGTGTTCATCTACGTGGACGGCTCGGTCGTCACGACTTCGGAGCGACTCTACGCCGAGCAGCTCGCGTACATGAAGCCCTACCTCCAGCAGTCCGACCCGCGTGAGGTGTTCTTCTCGGACAACATCCGGGCCGTCTCGAACGACGACGAGACCCGCGAGCGCATCCTCGGCAACCCCTGCGCCATCGTCGCCTCGCCGGTAACGATGCAGGGCGGGGCGAGCGCGTTCTACCGCAAGCGCCTCGAAGGCTCGCCGGATAACGCCGTGATCCTGCCGTCCAACGCAGCCGCCGCTTATGCAAACGACACGAACGGCGACGCAAAGTGGCGCGTCGAGCGGGTAAACTTCGCCGCCCACTGCACCAAGGAGGACCTGATGAGCATCACCGAGCGGCTGACGCCGCGTCAGATCATCCTGGTCCACGGCTCAAAGCGCAAGATCTCCGACCTCGCCCACCGGCTCTCGCCTTCCCACAAGATCCACACCCCCGGCGTCGGCGAGACGGTACGCACGGTGCTCTAATGCCCGAGGAAAGGGCAGAAGGTATCACCACTCTCCCGGAGGTCACGCCCCTGGAGGACGCTCGCCCGGAACGTCCGGCGGACGCGGTCGGTATCGGCGAGTTCTGGTACGAGCCCGCAATCTGGGAGGCCCCGGTCTCCCCCGCCGCCCGCGTCCTGTACGCCGGGCTGTGCTCGTTCGTGCCGAATGGCAAGATCAACCGCAGAGACCTCCGAAACACCCTCGAAGGAACCCCGGACCCCGAGATACAGGCCACCCTGGACGAGCTGGTGCAGGAGAGCCTCCTGCAAAGCGCGCAACTACGCCGCGGCCACGCCTTCTACGGCGGTTACGTCGTAAACCCGGTATCTTCCTAGCAGCCCCGAGCCGCCCCGGCGGACGAACGCGGCGAAAAGCTCATCCGGGAGCCGCCGATACAAACCCCGGGCTCCGGAGCCTGGGGTACGCTTTCCGCATGTCACTCGCGTCAGCCCGGCTCGCCCCCGGCAGGAGGCAAACCTAACCCCGGTCCCCCGGTCCTCGGTCCGAGAGGCTTTGGGGTAAAAGGTATAGAATGTGTAAACTACCGCACAATACGCTCGGGCTCGTGCGGGCGGCTCCAGTGGGATGCGTAGTCCGACGCGCCGTAAAGAACGCTCTATGAAGCTCTACGAAAGGAGATGCCAGTGGGATACAGGGGGCGTGATGAGGATTCCGGTAAGCTCTCGGCGGAGTGCAGAGGCTACGAGCTGCGCGACCGGGAAGGAGAGAAGGTCGGCAAGATAGACGAGGTCTTCGTGGACGAGGACGACCGGCCGGAGTACCTCGGCGTGAAGCTTGGGCTACTGGGCGGCAAGCTCACCCTCATACCAGCGGGCCTCGCCCAGGCCGACGACGAGCGCCGGCTGATCTCGGTCTCCGAGTCCAGGGAGCGCATAAAGGACGCCCCGAGCCTGGGCTCCAACGAGGAGGTCACCGCCGAGCGAGAGCGCGTCGTCCGGGACTACTTCGGCCTGGACGCCAGCCCGGACTCCGGCTCCTCGTCGGACGAGCAGCGAAGCCGGGAGGAAGATACCTCCGAGATCCCTACCGGGCACCGCCAGGACCCGGAGAGCCGGGACACTGGCTCCGGCGACGAACGGCCCGACGAGACCAAAGAGACGGGCGACGAGGACGGCTTCACCGGCGAGAGGCAGCCCTGGAGCGACTCCGACGACTCTTCCACGGGCTCGACCGAGTCAACCGGAGAGATGGGCGCAGCCGCCGGCTCCGGAAGCCGGGAGCGGGAGCACTCCAATCACTCTAAAAGTGCCGGCGAAGAGCGCCAGGGCCGGGGCTCGGAAACTGGCTCTGAGCCCGGCCCCGGAGCCGGCTCCCCGGAGACCATGCGGGTCTCTGTCTGGCGCGAGAAGGCCCGAGCCGAGAAGATACTGGGAGAAGACGGCAACGAAGAGGTGCGCGTCCGCAAGGAGTGGGTCGAGGAAGAGGAGACCATAGAGGTCGAGGACCACCGCCGGGGATAGCAAACCTCCCGGAAGAAGCGTAAGGGTCCGGCAAACGGCCCTGCGATGGAAATGAGAAAACGATCACCAATCTCCCGGCACGGACAAAACACATCCTTGACGCCGGCACATATGTGCTATATAAATATAGTCAATCCGGCAACCGAATACCCCTTTGATTCTCCTTTCCCTTTCCCACCTTTTCGGGAGCCGGATCATTACCCCGAGCCCCGACCGCTCCCCCGGTCGGGGCTCTTTTCTATCGCGGGAGTCGCAGGTTCTTGGGGAAGCTTTCTTGTGAGGCGAGGTCTTCGAGGGAGTACCCGCTCTCCGGCGACCACGCGACGCCCGCGCCGCCGGTCAGGGCCGCCAGGTCCACTAGCCGGCCCACGATGCGCAGGCAGAAGCCGTGCAGGATCTCGTCGGAGTCGTGGGTCTTGCCCCGGGCGTGCTCCACGAAGACGCCTTTCGTCTTCCACACCCCGTCCCGGTATACGGCGAACGTCTGGCATGGTCCCTCTTCGACGATACTAGAGAAGCCCAGGATGCGCCCCGAGTAACCGGAAGGGTCCAGGCTGTAGTGACTGAGTCCCTCGTGCATCAGGTCCTCGTCGGTCTCGGCGGCCGCACCGGGTAGCACGCCGAAGGTGAGTGAGGCCCCGGTTCTCTCCCCGGCAATCACGCGCAGGTTCAGAAGTCCCGACTCCTCGGTGGTCTCCGCCTCGAACCCGGCCTCCCGCGCCAGAGAGGCGACGTACCCGAGCCCGGAGAAGAGACGTCTGGAGAAGGCCCGGACAGCCTCCTCCGACTCCCGCGACAGCGCAAGCGAGCGGTCCGCCTCCTCCCGGTAGCGGCGTAATCTGGTAAGCGCGGCGTCCTCGAAGCCCAAGGGCTACTCCTCCGAATCTTCCGCCCAGGAGCGCAGCGCGAGATCCAGGGCGCCCGGGGCCAGGGTCGCGGCGGCTGAGAAGGCGCGGTCCCCGAGCGTGACGTATACGTCCCGGCCCCCACGCTCGGCGGCGCGGGCTATCTTCACGGCGACCTTCTCCGCGGGCACGCCTTTCGGACGCCAGCCGCGCTTCTCGTCCTTCGTGCGGCGGGAGTTATCCCGGAAGGCGGTCCGGGTGGTGCCCGGGTAGACGCTCGTCACGGTGACGCCGCGAGAGGAGATCTCGACGCGCAGGGCCTCGGAGAGCGCGTTCAGGGCGGTCTTCGAGGAGCAGTAGCCCCCGACCTTCGGGATCGCCCGCAGCCCGACGATAGAGGAGACGTTGATGATCCTGCCCCCGCGCCGCATGTGGGGCAGCGCGGCCTGCAGACAGCGCAGCGGGCCGAGTACGTTTACCTCGTACACGTAGCGCAGGTCGTCGGCCCGAAGCTCTGCGACCCGCCCGGAGAGCCCTAGACCGGCGTTGTTCACCAGCACGTCTACCCCGCCGAGCCCGGCGGCGCGCCCGACCAGCGCCCGCACCGACTCCTCGTCGGTCACGTCGGTCGGCACCGGGAGGGCGTGGCCTCCGCGGCTCTGGATCTCCCGGGCCAGCCCTTCGAGCCTTTCGGCGTCGCGGGCCGCCAGCACGACCGCCGCGCCCCGGCCCGCGAGCTCGCGCGCGGTGGCCTCCCCGATGCCGCTGGAGGCCCCGGTAACGATTGCAACCCTGTTCTCAAGCGTCTTGTTCGTCTCATTCTTCTCATCAAACATGGGCGGTATCTTAACGGGTATATACTGCGACCGTGGAAGACCCGAGAGAAGAGCAGAGAGCAGAACGCGTAATCGTCGGGGTCACCGGCAGCATCGCGGCGTACAAGACGCCCGGAGTGATCCGGCGCGTCAGAGAGTCCGGCCGGGAGGTACGCGTGATCTCGACCGACGCCGCCCTCCGGTTCGTCCCCGAGGAGACGCTCGCCATAGCCGCCGGAGGAAGCATACACACCGAGAGGAGCTGGTGGGAGAACTCGGGCCGGGTCGAGCACGTAAGCCTCGCCCGCTGGGCCGACCTCCTGCTCGTCGCCCCGGCCGCCGCCGACGCCCTGGCGCGGACCGCGATAGGCCTCGGCGACGACCTCCTCTCCGCCACCGTACTCGCCGGCACGCGCCGCGTGATCTGGGCCCCGGCGATGAACCCCGAGATGTGGCAGAGTCCCGCCACCCGGCGCAACGTCGAGACGCTAGAGGGCTGGGGGCACCAGTTCGTGGGCCCGGCAGAAGGTGAGATGGCCTCCGCAGAGGAGCTACCGGGAGTAGGACGCCTCGCCGACGAGGCCGAGATACTCGCTGCGGTAGAGGCGGCGCTGGCCGAGGATATCCCGGGCTAGGAGAGCACCAGCAACAGGTCGCCGGGCTCGACGCGGGTGCCGCTTGAGGCGGCGAGGCGCTCCACGGCCCCCGTTGACTGGGCCGTTATGGAGGACTCCATCTTCATGGCCTCGATGGTACCGATCTTCTGCCCCGCCTCGACCTCCTCACCTTTCTCGACCGAGATCGTGACGACTCCGGTCATGGGCGCGGCGACGTGGCTGGAGTTGGTGGTGTCCGCCTTCTCCTGGCGCGGCACCTCGGGCTCCAGCGAGCGGTCGAGGGCATCTATGGGCCGGGGCTGACCGTTGAGGGTACAGAGCACGGTGCGGATGCCGCCCTCGTCGGCCTCGGTAACGGCGTCGAGCTCTATGTACAGCCGCACGCCGGGCTCGAGATCCACCGCAAGCTCCTCCTGACGCTCCAGGCCGTAGAAGAACGCCTTCGTGGGCACCACCGATACGTCGCCGTGGCGAGACTTCGAGGCTTCGAAGTCCTTCGTGGGGCCGGGTAGCAGCATACGGTTCAGCGCCTCGCGCCGTCGGGCCCCGCCCGCGGCGAGCGACTCGCGATCCTCGCGATTTTCGGCGGTTAGCTCGTCTTCACTCTCCCCGGCACCGTAAGCCTCCAACGCCCGGCTGCGGAACGGCTCGGGCCAGCCGCCGGGGGGCACGCCGAGCTCGCCGCGCAGGAAGCCGATCACGCTATCCGGCAGGTCGTATCCGCCGGGGTTTTTCTCCAGATCTTCGAGGTCTATATCCGCCGAGAGCAGGTACAGCGCGAGATCCCCGACGACCTTGCTCGTGGGCGTGACCTTTACGATATGCCCGAGCAGGTCGTCGCAGCGGGCGTAGAGGCGCTCGACCTCCTCGAAGCGTTCCGAGAGCCCGAGGGCGGCCGCCTGCTGCCGGAGGTTGGAGAGCTGGCCGCCCGGGATCTCGTGCCGGTACACCGTACCCGTAGGCGCGCGCAGACCGGTCTCGAACGGTTTGTAGAGCGTGCGTACCGTCTCCCAGTACGGCTCCAGGTCGCCCAGGGCGTGCATCGAGAGCCCGGTCTCGCGCCCGGTGTTGTCGGTGGCGGCTACTATCGCCGCAAGAGAAGGCTGGCTGGTCATGCCGGCCATCGGGGCCGCCGCGCCGTCCACCGCGTCGACCCCGGCCTCCAGCGCGACCAGGTAGGTTGCGAGCTGCCCTCCGGCGGTGTCGTGGGTGTGCAGGTGGACCGGCAAGTCGAACCTCTCGCGCAACGCCCCGACGAGGGTGCTCGCGGCCGGGGCACGCAGCAGACCGGCCATATCCTTGATACACAGCACGTGTGACCCGGCCTCGACGAGCTCTTCGGCCAGGCGCAGGTAGTAGTCCAGGGTGTAGAGCGTCTCGGAGGGATCGGAGAGGTCGCCGGTGTAGCAGAGCACGCCCTCGGCCACGGCTCCCGTCTCTCGCACGGCCTCGATGGCGGGGCGCATCTGCTCGACGTCATTCAGCGCGTCGAAGACACGGAAGATGTCTATGCCGGTCTCGTTGGCCTCGGCAACGAAGGCGCGCACGGCCTCGTCTGGAGCGGCGGTGTAGCCGACGGTGTTGCGCCCGCGCAGCAGCATCTGCAGGCAGACGTTCGGGAGCGCCTCCCGGAGCCGGGCGAGCCGCTGCCACGGGTCCTCTTGGAGAAATCTCAGGGCAACGTCGAAGGTCGCCCCGCCCCACACCTCGGCGGAGAAGAGCCCGGACATGTTACGGGCGACGTGCGGTGCGACGGCGAGCATGTCGAAGGAGCGCATCCGGGTGGCGAACAGCGACTGGTGGGCGTCGCGCATCGTGGTGTCGGTGACCTTGAGGTCTTTCGCCTCGCGCAGCCAGCGGGCGAAGCCTTCGGGGCCGAGATCTCCGAGCCTCTGGCGCGTACCGGCGGGAGGCGGCTCGTCGGTGTTCTGTAGCCTGGGCAGCTTGGTGCGCGGGTCAGGGACCGCTGGAGGCGGACCTTGGGGCCTGTTTACCGTGGTATCGGCGAGCAGGTCCAGGATGCGGCTGGCCCGGTCGGCGCCGGTGGAGACGGCGGTCAGATGAGGCCGCTCGTCTATGAACGAGGTGGTCGTGTTTCCAGAGAGGAAATCCGGGTCGGCGAGCACGGCGCGCAGGAAGGCGACGTTGGTGGATACGCCCCGCACCCGGAACTCCGCCAGCGAGCGCCGGGCACGGCTGGCAGCGGACGTGAGGTCCGCGCCGCGGGCGGTCAGCTTTACGAGCAGGGAATCGAAGTAGGGGCTTATCTCGGCCCCGGTGTAGACGCTGCCGCCGTCGAGACGGATGCCGGCGCCGCCGGGAGATCGGTAGGCGGAGATCCTGCCCGTATCCGGCCGGAAGCCGCTTGCCGGATCCTCGGTGGTTACCCGGCACTGCAGGGCCGCGCCGCGTTGCCGGATCTTCCCTTGCGTGAGATCCATCCCGGACAGCGTCTCGCCGCCGGAGATGCGGAGCTGGGCGTGGACGAGGTCCACGTCGGTGGTCTCCTCGGTGACGGTGTGCTCGACCTGGATGCGGGGGTTCATCTCGATGAAGGCGTGGGTCCCGTCCTCGCCGACGAGGAACTCCACCGTGCCGGCGTTCTTGTACCCAACCGCCTCCCCAAAGCGCACGGCGTCGGCGCAGAGTCGGTCGCGCAAGTCGGGATCGAGGTTCGGGGCGGGGGCGAGCTCCAGCACCTTCTGGTGGCGGCGCTGCACGGAGCAGTCCCGCTCGTACAGGTGTACGACCTCACCGGTTCCGTCGGCCAGGATCTGGACCTCTATGTGCCGGGGCCTCTCCAGGGCCTGCTCCAGAAACACGGTCGGGTCTCCGAACGCTCCCTCGGCCTCGCGCATCGCGGTCTCGACCGCGCTCTCCAGGTCCTCCTCGCGCTCGACCCGGCGCATGCCACGTCCACCGCCCCCGGCGGCGGCCTTTACGAAGACGGGGTAGCCGATCTCCTCCGCCGCCTCCAGCGCCTTCCGCGGCTCATCCAGCGACTCTGAAGCCCCCGGTACCGGGATGCCGGCCTTCTCGGCGGCCCGGCGGGCCGAGATCTTATCCCCCGTGAGCGCCAGCACGTCCGGCGGCGGCCCCACGAAGGTGATTCCGGCCTCCTCGCACGCCCGCGCAAGCTCCGCGCTCTCTGACAGGAGGCCGTATCCGGGGTAGATGGAGTCCGCCCCGACCTTCTTCGCGGTCTCGACCAGCAACCGCGCGTCGAGATAGGCCCGTACAGGATGGCCGGGCTCCCCGATTTCGTACGCCTCGTCAGCCTTTTGGCGGTGCAGCGAGTCGCGGTCGTCCGGCGTGTACACCGCCACCGCCCGGATACCGAGCTCGTAGGCGGCCCGGAAGGCCCGAACCGCGATCTCACCCCGGTTCGCTACCAGTACCTTCTCTAACATCGCCTACCCCCAGTGGCCTGACCCATACGTGACCGCCCGATCCGCGAAGCGCCCATGAAATCCATGAAGACTGTACACGCACCGTTATCCGAGACTCTCATGACCCCATTATGGACCAGAGCCCGCCAGCACTTCCAGTCTCCACATATATTCGCCCGGCACAGACCGGGGCCAAGCCTCGGTATCGTCGTAGTCTATCTTCTGAGATAGTCCTTCAGGGCGTGCTCCGTGCTCGGGAAGGCCAGCTCGGGCCACGGCAGATCCTCACGGGCAAAGCTCCTTACGTCCAGCGTCTCGTCGAGGGGGGACGGCTTGCCGCCCACGACTCTGGCGGCGTAGACGGCTATGGCGGGTACCGAGTCCTGATAGGAGTACAGCCCGACGATACTCTCGATCTCGAGCTCGACCCCGCACTCCTCCAGCGCCTCACGAGCGGCGGCGACCTCGGACCTCTCGCCGAGCTCGACGAACCCGCCGGGGAACGTCCACTTACCATAGCCGGGCTGTATGGAGCGTTGGATCAGGACTATCCCACCGTCCAGCTCGAAGATAGCACTCGCAACCAGCTTGGGCCCCTGATAAAACACGAACCCACACTCGCCGCACACCAGCCGCTCCGGCTCCCCGGCCTTCACGACCCGCTCCTCCAGAGGGCCGCCACACCGGGGGCAGAACTCGTACTCGTAAGGGTTGCGCGGGTTCAACGAGACTCCAGACTATGAGCGAGATGGCGGGCGTGGTAGAATTTACCTCGTTCGCGGACGTAGCTCAGTTGGCAGAGCGCCAGCTTCCCAAGCTGGAGGTCGCGGGTTCGACCCCCGTCGTCCGCTCTCTTTTTGGCGGATAGCAGCCTGTCCCCCGTCTTCAAAGTAACGTAGAATACTTTTATGGACGAAGGCAGCGGGAGACTAGGTAGACCGGAGAGGTCGCTACGACGCTTCGCCCGCACGCCGGGTAGCATCTCGAAGGGATACAGGAACCTTTTAATCGTAGTCGGAGTCTTTCTCATCGCCATCAGCGTGTATAGCCTGTTCTTTTCCAGCGGGGCCGATCTCATATATAGTATTGGTGGAGCCTTGCTAGGCTTGTCTTTCGTCGTGTGGTTCGGCGGAGGGGATATAGAGGGCCGACTGGGTTCGTTGTCCCGCTTCTCCTGCCTGCTACTGTGGCCCGCCACGATATTGTTCCTGGCAACCGCCAACTACATGTGGATGGGCACCGGGTATCTAATATTCCTGGCTCTGGTCGGGGCCGCTTTCCTCCTGGTTTGGTGGTTTTTAAAGAGGTCGAGCGCCGGGTCCTGATCCCCGACGCTCGATAAGGGCTCGATAAAGCCTTCTAAACGCAGGCTCTAGCTCCCGTTGACCGAACCGTTACTTGCGCCGTTCTTGCGGCCCCGGATCTTGCGCATCAGCCACTTTGCCGGGTCATAGTACTCGTCGGCGACGCGCTCCTTTAGCGGGATGATGGAGTTGTCGGTTATCTTGATCCCGACCGGGCACACCTCCGTGCAGCACTTGGTGATGTTGCAGTACTGAATGCCGCCCCGGTCCTCCTTGAGGTAGCGCAGCCGGTCCCGGTCGTCCATCGGGTGCATCTGCAGCCACTGGTTGCGCACGAAGAAGCGCGGCCCGGCGAACACGTCGTGCTTCTCGTGGGTGCGCAACACGTGGCACACGTCCTGGCACATGAAGCACTCGATGCATTTCTTGGGCTCGTACAGCCGCTCGACGTCCTCCTCGTACATGGTGAACGGGGCCTGCTGCTCGCTGTGGAACGGGATCGTCGAGCGCGAGACCTCGTAGTTCCAGGACACGTCGGAGACGAGATCTTTTATGATCGGCCACGCCTTGAGAGGCTGGACGTTTATCTCCCGACCCTCGTACTCCTCGATGCGCGTCTTGCAGAGCAGCTTCGGGACGCCGTTGATCTCGGCGCTGCAAGAGCCACAGTGCGCCGCCTTGCAGTTCCAGCGTACCGCGAGGTCGCTCTCCTGCTCGGCCTGGATGTTCAGGATCGCGTCCAGGACGACCATCCCGGTGACCATCGGGGTCTCGTACTCGACAAACTCCCCGTTCTCGCCGTCGCCCCGGTAGACCTTGAGCCGCGCAGCGCTCCCGTCCGCGGTCATGCTTGCCGTCGAGCCGTTACCGCTGGCGCCATTGGTGCTGTTGGTGCTGTTGGCACCTTCTGTCATACCTTGGCCTCCTCTTTGAACAGCCCGGAGAGGTGCTCGGGCATCGGCGCGATCTCCCGCGACTCGATGCCGACCTCGCCCTGGCCGTCCTTGCTGACGATAAAGTTGACGTGGCCGAGCTCCTCATCCATGTCCGGATGGTCGAGCCGCCACTGGGCCCCGCGGCACTCCCGGCGCTCGAGCGCGGTGCGCAGGATGATCTCCGAGATCTGCACCAGGTACCGCACGTCCTGGGCGGCGTGCCAGCCGGGGTTGAAGAGCCTGGAGCCCTGCACCCGGATGTTCTCCAGCCGGTCCTTGAGAGCCAGGATCTTGCCGAGCCCCTCCTTGAGGTCCTCCTCCGTGCGCATGATGTTCGCGTGGTCCATCATCGCCTTCTGCAGCTCCTGCTGGATGAGGTACGGGCTCTCGCCGGTCTCGCCGGTCTCAATGGGCTTCAGCACCCGCTCGATCTCGCGCTCTATCTCCGAGCCCTCAACCTCCAGCGAATGGCTGCCCTCGTTCACGTACTCGATAGCGCCAATGCCGGCGCGCCTGCCGAATACGAGAAGGTCAGACAACGAGTTGCCGCCGAGGCGGTTCGCCCCGTGCAGCCCACCCGCGACCTCGCCGGCGGCGAAGAGGCCGGGTACGGTGGAGGCGCAATTCTCGGGCTCGACCTTCACGCCGCCCATCGTGTAATGGACGGTCGGGAAGACCTCCATCGGCTCCTTGGAGATGTCTATGTCGGCGAGCTTGAGGAACTGCTCGTGCATCGTCGGCAGCTTCTTCATAATGCCGTCGTAGCCGAGGTGGGTGATGTCCAGGTACACGCCGCCGTGTGGAGAGCCGCGGCCCTCCTGAACCTCGGTATAGTTGGCCCGGGCCACGACGTCGCGCGAGGAGAGCTCCATGCGCTGCTCGTCGTAGCGGGCCATGTACCGCTCGCCCTTGGAGTTCTTGAGGATACCGCCCTCGCCGCGAACGCCCTCGGTCACGAGCAGCCCGGCGACTCCCGGCGGCCACACCATGCCCGTCGGGTGGAACTGCATCATCTCCATGTCCACGAGGTCCGCGCCCGCGTCATAGGAGAGCACGACGCCGTCTCCGGTCCCCTCCCAGGAGTTTGAGGTGACCTCGAAGATCCTGCCCCATCCCCCGGTCGCCATCACCACGGCCTTTGCCTTGATGTAGATGAACTTGCCCGACTCGCGGGTGTAAGCCAGCGCCCCCACGACCTTGCCGTCCTTCTTGAACAGCCGGGTGACCGTGGTCTCCATGTACACCTTGGCGTCGGTGGCGAGCGTCTTCTCCTGCATGGTCCGGATCAGCTCCAGGCCGGTGCGGTCGCCGACGTGGCACAGGCGGCGATAGGTGTGGGCACCGAACGGACGCTGGCTTATCTTGCCCTCCGGCGTGCGCTGGAACAGCGCGCCCCACTGCTCCAGCTCGTACACCCGGTCGGGCGACTCCTTGGCGTGAAGCTCGGCCATGCGCCAGTTGTTGATGAACTTCCCGCTCTTCATGGTGTCCATGAAGTGGGTCTTCCAGGAGTCCTCGGGGTCCACGTTACCGACGGCGGCGGCCATGCCGCCCTCCGCCATTACGGTGTGGGCCTTGCCCAGGAGGCTCTTGCTCACGACGCCGACCGAGAGTCCGGCCTCCGAGGCCTCGACCGCGGCCCGCAGCCCGGCTCCACCGGCCCCGATGACGAGTACGTCGTGCTCCTGGACCTCGTACTTCTCGGATGAGCCGTTGCGCTGGGCGCTGGCTCCGTTGCTTCCGTTATGTCCGTTCGTGTCCATGAAGATCTACCTCTCCGCTCTGCGGTTCCTTGAGTACCCTACAGTAGCTACAGTATCTGGAAGTCGGTTATTATCCCGGCCTGTATCAATCTTATGTATATGTCGGCTATTAACAGTGAAAACAAGCTGTACCAGGCCCAGTTGGCGTGGGTCTTGTTGATCTTGCTCACGCCGTTGTAGGTCTTGCGCCTGAGCCTCTTTATGGCCCCACCGCCGTTGCTCGACGGCCGGCCGTTCACGCATGAGTTACAGTCCTTGTTACCCCCCACCAGATGCCGGAAAGAGTGACAGGAGAAGGTGTAGGCGCTCACCAGCACGATGTTCACGAGCAGTATGATCGTGCCGACCGTTATCCCGAACGCCCCGCCCGGGAAGAACGCCAGCGCCGCCTCATACCACAGGAAGGCGACCACGATGATCGAGGCGTATAGGAAGTAGCGGTGGATGTTGTTCAGCACGAACAGCGCCGTCTCGCCGTTATACTGCTTGCGCGGCTCGTGCTGCTGAGCCGTCTCCGAGCAGTTCGGCGGGTCCCAGAAGAAGGAGCGGTAGTACGCCTTGCGATAGTAGTAACAGGTCGCCCGGAACCCGAGCGGTATCCAGAGCACCAGCATCGGCGCGGTAACGAAGCCCGGCATCCAACCCGGCAGCCCGACCTGCGGTGAGTAGAACGGCGAGAGTAACGCCTGCCCTCCTTCACCGTTGGGGAAGAAGAAGACTATGATCATGGAATATAGACCAAACAAGATGAGCGCCGTAGAGACAGTGATCGGCCCCGCCCACCAGGGCAGCTTCTTCGTAGCAGCGGATATGCTCGCCAAACCTTACTCCCTCTCTAAGACCTCATCGACGAAAAACCCGGGTTTCCTCGACCCTATCTGATCGGGAGTATAGGGGATTCGGGGGTACCATTTTGTGAACCGATTCTTTCGTGCCCGCACCTCCCGGGATGCGCATGGACATGGTTCCGGGGCCGTCCCATAAGCCGGATTCTGCTCTATCCCGTCATCCATCTCCCGGAGGGCTATCCTCCGGGGCTCCCCCTGCGGGGAGCCGCACCTACCAGCCCCGGGCCTCTCGGCTCCGGGACAATTTGGCTTGCTCGCACCGGTAGTTTACCTGGCCGGTCCCTGTGACGAGCCTGGGCTCGCCTCGGGATACCGCCGGTGGGCTCTTACCCCACCCTTTCAGCCATCACCTGTGCCGGAAGCGGAGGCTTTGCCTCCGACCGGCCATCGGCTGGTCTACTCTCTGCTGCACTTGACGTGACGGCGGGCTTACGCCGCCCTTACGGGCTTCCGCCGTCCCCCGGGTTGTTAACCCGGGCGGCCTCTGTACCGCTCTCTACGAGTCCGGACTTTGCTCTACGCCCACGGTCTCTGGGACCGGGCGCAGCGACGGGCCGGACGGCCCCGGAACCTCCTGATTCTATCTTACCGGCGGGTCGTCTGGGTCTTTGCTCCCGGAGACATCCTTGCGCGGGACCAGCACGATCTTCTCGGGGAGGAGGTGCAGGTCTAAGAGGGCTACGGATCCCCACCCCTTGCGCCAGCGAGGCTCCTCCCCCACCGCCGGGTCGAACCATATACCCGTCCTTTCGCCCCTCTCGATCACGCCTTCGTAGAGCACGCAGTCCTCCGGCTCCGGGGGAATCTCGGGTGGCGGGCCGGGGGCGTGCGTGCGGTAGATGGCGTTCCGGGATCTAAAAGACTGTACCGACGACGGGGTGGTGCCCAGGGCGCTCGCGATCCAGTCGTCGCTCCGGCCCTCTCCGACCCAGCGCCGAATGTCCTCCGTGAAACGTCTGAGAGAGACCCTCTGCTTTATGCCCATCGCCGCGGCACCTCCGTTTGGCTTGTAATTATACTACCGGAGATGCATGTTTCTCAAACCCGTCGCGGATTCGTGATCCCATTCGCTGAAGGACGGCTACCGCGCGTGGTGGCTCGCGGCGGTTATTGTAGACTCGGGACATGGATCTTGAGGCGCTTTTGAGGCTCGGCATAGACGTTCTGCGTCAGGTGCCCCTGATCATGATCTTCTACATACCGGCGTTGTTCGGTATGGCGATCCTGCGCGAGCAGGGCGAGAACTACAAGGTAAAAGCCGGCCTCATGCTCGCTCTGGGTTTCGGTGCGATTCTCGTCGTCCACCTCGTGCTGCGTCTCGTCTCCGTCGAGCAGGTCCTTGCGACCTTGGGTATCTCCCTCCTTCAGATGGCAGTGGCGCTCGGGCTCGCCGCCGTGACCGTATACAAGCTGGCCGACTAGCACCCTACTCGATACAGCGCCGGGGCACCCGGCACGTGCTAGCCCTGGCCGCTGTCCAGCAGGTTCTCGACCTCTTTCATCTCCCGGTTCAGGGCGTAGAAGGTCATCTTCGCCTTCGACTGCTCGTAGGGCTTCCGCCGGGAGGTGCTCAGATAATCGGCGTCGAGCATAGCGGCGATGACCTCTCCGATCTCCTCCCGGCTCATCTCAAGATCGCCGCGCTCTTCCAGCTCCCGGATGCCGGAGAAGATCTCGACGAACGACGCCGGCTGCCGCAGACCGGCGATGGTCTGGCACACGGTCTTCAGCTCGTAGGGCGTGAGATCCTCGGTCAGGTCGAAGGCTTCTTTAGCATCTTTAACTTCTCTAGTATCCCTAGTGTCCTTAGGCTCCCTGGACTCCGGGCTCTTGGACGAGGGCTCCCGGGAGCCCGAGGAGTGTCCGTTCTCGCTCCCGGATGGGGAAGCCGAGACGGGGGTCTCTGGTATCTGCTCTTCCGGCTTTGGCTCCTCGGAGGCGAGGTCCGACTCCTGCGGCCTCGGCAGCTCCTCGTCCGGCAGGTAGACCTGCAGCTCGAAGTCCTGGTCCACCGTGTTCACCAGGTTGCGGCGCTCGGCCTCCACCACGAAATCCTTGAACTTCTTGAAGCCCTGGTTGCGCTCGTCGAAGGAGCCGAGCTGCACGATCATCTGCTGCTTGACCTGTCCGAGCACCCGCGTGTTGCCCCGCTTCTTTAGCGTCTCGACAGCTCGTACCAGTTCCTGATAAGGGTCGGCCTTCTCCTTCTTCGGTGCCCGGTCCCGCTCGCGGGCGGCCCGGTCCTCCTCTATCAAGGAGGCGTAGGAGATGAACTCGTCGGCGGACTCTATGAGATGGTAGCTGGTCGCCTCCGAGACCCCGATCACGACCACCTTCTTGCCCCGGCTCCGCAAGAGGCTCACCAGCGGGATAAAGTCCCCGTCGCCGGTGACCAGCACGTAGGTGTCTACCTGCGGATGGTCGTGCAGAAAGTCCGAGCACTCGACCGCGAGCATCACGTCTATGGAGTTCGTGCGGCGCTTTGAGGACTTGCCGCCGGGGAAATACCGGGCCGAGATGTAGCGCGGCGAGATGCCGTTGGAGTACAGCGTCGGCGGCGCGTTGCGGTAATCGGCATCGGTCCAGTCGGCGTAGGCGTTGGAGGAGACTATGCGCCCGTACTCGTGCGCCTTCTCCAGTATGGCGGAGACGTTCGGCTTCGTGCCGTACTCTGTGACCGTGGAGATGTAGATGTTCTCCCAGTCCATGAAAATTGCCAGATCTTCCTGTGCTTCAGGCATCCTCGTCCTTCACGTTTTTGTCTCGTAACAAGCGAAAGGGGGAGGCGCGTGTCACGCCTCCCCCTCCCGCTGCGTCGTTTTCCGGGTCATTTTTGTGATCTTTGCGCTTCATCGATCCGTAGTTCTCTTTGGTCTCAGACGCTGTACTGGCTCTGTACCCGCACGGCGGTCTGGGCGAGGGTCTCGTCGTCGAGAACCGCCTCGATCCACAGCACGCGCTCGCCGCCGGCGACGTCGGCGGGCAGCTCGAACCTCACTATTAGAGTGGCGGGCTCCTCGGCCCCGGCGAGCGTCACCCGATACTCCTCGGATTCCTGGAGGATGCCGCCATCCCCGTCAGAGAGTATGAACCGCGACCACCGCTCTTCCCCGGCGGCGTGCTCGCAGCCCTCGAACTTGGCATACACGACGAAAGAGGTCTCCTCGGCCGCCTCTGTACCCTCGGCCGAGACCCGCAGCTCGTCCAGGACCCCGAAGAGCGTGATCTTCCCGTCCATCTCCGTGGCGGCCTCCGAGAGCACGAGCGCCGTACACTCGACGACGCCCTCGCAGCCCTCCTCCGCCTCCTCGGAGAACTCAGAGAAATCGTCTTCCGGGAAGTAGTCTCCTCCTGGCCTACTCATCGGTGGCCCCACCTCCATTCTCCGAAAGCTCCGAGGGCTCCGGGGCGCCTTCCTGGCCGTCCACCGTCGCCACCGTCGGCGGCGCGGCTTCGGCGGCCACCTCGTCGCCCACGAGCTCCTCCAGGGAGAGCTCGTCGTCGGACTCCTGACCGGCGCTGTCGCGGGAGGATACGACGGAGGCCAGCGCGCTCACCGAGTCGCCGTTTCTCAGGTTCATCACCCGCACTCCCTGGGCGGTCCGGCCCTGCTGGGAGACGGTCTCCGCGCCGAGCCGGATGGTGGTCCCGAGGTTCGAGACTATGACGAGCTCGTGCATCTCGGGGTTCACCACCCGCACCCCGGCGAGCTTGCCGCGCTCGCCGTCGGTCTTCATCGCGATCACACCCTGCCCGCCCCGGCCCTGGGCCCGGAACTGCGAGAGCGGGGTGCGCTTGCCGAAGCCCTTCTCAGTGATCATGAACAGATCCAGCTCGTCCGAGACGGTGTCCATGGAGAGCACCGCGTCGCCGTCGCGGAACTTTATGCCCCGCACGCCGCCGGTGGCCCGGCCCTGGGCGCGGGCGTCGTCCTGCCTGAAGCGCAGGGATTGTCCGTTCCGGGTGACGAGGATCACCTCCTCGTCCTCGGAGACCTGCCGGACCGAGATCAGCTCGTCGTCCTCGGCGAGGTTTATGGCGATGATGCCCTCGTTCTTCAGGGGCGTGTTGTAGTCGCCGAACCTAGTCTTCTTCACGATGCCGCCGCGGGTGGCGAACATCAGGTAGTCGGACTCGTTGAACTCTTTGGTCGCGATCACGGTCGCTATCCGCTCGTCTCCGGCCAGCGGCAACAGGTTCGCTATGTGACGGCCCTTGGCGGTGCGGCTCATCCTGGGTAGCTGGTGCACCTTCAGGCGGTAGACCTTGCCCTTGTTGGTAAAGAACAGCATGTAGTGGTGGGTGGTGGTCACGAAGAGGTGATCTATGTAGTCCCCCTCCTTGAGCTCCATACCGGAGACACCCATGCCACCCCGGCCCTGCTTGCGGAAGGAGTTGACGGGCACGCTCTTGAGGTAGCCGCCGTTTGAGATGGAGATGACCATCTCCTCCTCGGCGATGAGGTCCTCTATCTCGAAGTCCACGCTCTCGTCCACCGTAAGCTGGGTGCGGCGTTCGTCAGCGTGGGCGGCCTTCACCTCGGCCAGCTCTTCCTTGATGACGCCGTAGACCTTGTCGTCATTGGCGAGCAGGCTTTCGAGGTACTCGATCTTCTCCTTGAGGTCCTTGTACTCCTGCTCCACCTTCTGACGCTCCATCGAGGTCAGCCGCTGCAGCCGGAGGTCCAGTATGGCCTGCGCCTGACGCTCGGAGAGCTCGAACTTCTGCATCAGGCTCGTGCGGGCGCTCGCCACCTCCCGGGAGGCGCGGATGGTCGCCACCACCTCGTCCAGGTTATCCAACGCGATCACGAGCCCTTCGAGAATGTGGGCGCGCTCGCGGGCCTTGTTCAGCTCGTACTGGGTGCGGCGCGTGATCACGTCGAACTGGTGCGAGACGTAGTGCTCCAGCACCTTCTTGTACGACATCGTCCGGGGCACCCCGTCGACGAGCGCCACGAGGTTTACGCCGAAGCTCTGCTGTAGCTGGGTATGCTTGTACAGGTTGTTGAGGACGACCTTCGGGACGGCCTCCTTCTTCAGCTCGATGATGATGCGCATCCCGGTGCGGTCCGACTCGTCGCGCAGGTCGGAGATGTCCTGGAGCTTGCGCTCCTTTACCAGCTCGGCGATCTTCTGCATCAGGTGCGCCTTGTTGACCTGGTACGGGATCTCGGTGAACACGATCTGTGTCCGGTTGCCCTTGATGCTCTCCGTGTGGGCCTTGGCCTGCACCCGCACCGAGCCGCGCCCGGTGGCTATAGCCTCCCTGAGGCCGCGGGTACCGACGATTACGCCCCCGGTCGGGAAGTCCGGCCCCTTGATGCGCCGCAGTATCCCGTCCTCGTCGAGCTCCGGGTCATCTATGAGGGCGGTGGTGGCGTCTATGACCTCGCCGAGGTTGTGCGGCGGGATCTTGGTCGCCATCCCGACGGCGATGCCTTCCGAACCGTTGACAAGCAGGTTCGGGTACCGCGCCGGCAAGACCACGGGCTCGCGCTGGGACTCGTCGAAGTTGGGCACGAAGTCCACCGTGTCCGAGGCGATGTCCCGCAGCATCTCCGTCGCTAGCCGGGTCATACGAACTTCCGTGTAGCGCATGGCCGCGGCGTTATCTCCGTCCACGGAGCCGAAGTTGCCCTGGCCGTCGGCGAGCCGGTGGCGCATCGAGAAGTCCTGGGCCAGCCGCACCAGCGTGTCGTAGACGGCGGAGTCGCCGTGGGGATGATACTTACCTATGACTTCACCTACCACGGTCGCTGACTTGCGGTAGGGGCGGTTGGGCTGTAGGCCGAGCTCGCTCATGGCGTACAGGACTCGCCGGTGCACCGGCTTGAGGCCGTCGCGCACGTCCGGCAGGGCACGCGAGACGATAACGCTCATCGCGTAGGAGAGGAAGGAGTCCTTGATCTCCTCCTCTATCGAGTGGGGCCTTATATTACCCGCGAAGCTATCTAGCATTCTGATCCTCTGTCATCTTCGTTATATCTTCCCTGGCCTCCAGGTACTCCTCTTGCAAGACTTCACCCTCCGCGTACCGGCTATCCAACTCTTCTGGGGCCGGAGGGCGCCTCCCGGAATCTTCCATCAGCCTCCTGATCCTCCTCTTGCGCCGCTGGATCACCGGATAGAAGATGAAGAGCACGCCCATCAACACCACGAAGGTCAGTAGCTCCCAGAAGAAGAGGCTCTCAAGCACTGTACTGCCTGCCCAGAGCTCTCGCGTCCTCTTCCTTCGAGATCTCCCCTCTCACCGTCAGGTACTCGTCTCGCGAGAGCCTGCCTTCGGAGTAGCGCCGCTCCAGCTCTTCCCTGGAGATCGGCTCCGCCTTTACCGCCGCCTGGTCGTGTCGCTTGAGGGACCGGCGCACGATCAGGACCAGCGCCACGAGCGGCAGCAGATACAGGAGGATGAGGGCAAGATCTGTAGGCCCGATGCCCATCTTACGTCGCTGGCCGCCTCAAGCCGTCGCTACGCATCCAGGTTCTTGACCTCGCGGGCGTTGGCCTCGATAAACTCCCGGCGCGGCTCGACCTTGTCGCCCATCAGCGCCGTGAACAGCTCGTCGGCCACAGCCGCCGAGTCCACCGTAACCTGCAGCAGCGTGCGCTTCTCGGGCTCCATCGTCGTCTCCCAGAGCTGCTGCGGGTTCATCTCGCCAAGACCCTTGAACCGGGAGAAGGTGGCGTTGCCGTTTATCCCCAGGCGCTCCACCGTCTCCTGGTACTCGCGGTCGTTGTAGACGTAGTGCTCCTTGCGGTTGTGCACGATCTTGTACAACGGCGGCAGCGCGATGTACACGTACCCGGCCTCGATAAGCTCGGGCATGTTGCGGTACAGGAAGGTCAGCGCCAGCGTGCGGATGTGGCTGCCGTCCACGTCGGCGTCGGTCATCAGCACGATGCGGTTGTAGCGGCAGTCGGCGAGGTTGAAGCTCTCCCCCACCCCCGCGCCTATGGCCGAGATCATGGCCTGTATCTCCGCGTTCGAGAGGACCTTGTTCATGTTGGCCTTCTCGACGTTCAGGATCTTGCCCCTGAGCGGAAGTATAGCCTGGAAGTTCCTGTCGCGGCCCTGTTTGGCCGAACCGCCGGCACTGTCTCCCTCGACGATGAACAGCTCGCTGCGCGAGGGGTCCTTGGAGGTGCAGTCGGCGAGCTTGCCCGGAAGTGTGGAAGACTCCAGGTAGCCCTTGCGGATGGTGTCGCGCACCTTGCGGGCGGCCTGCCGCGCCCGGGCGGCCTGCAGCGACTTGTTGATGATCGCCTTCGCCTCCGACGGCCTCTCTTCCATGAACTCGGCGAGGTAGCGGTTCACGCTACTCTCCACGAGCGTCTTGACCTCGGTGTTGCCGAGCTTGGTCTTTGTCTGCCCCTCGAACTGGGGCTCTGAGAGCTTGACGCTTATCACGGCGGCGAGACCCTCGCGGATGTCGTCGCCGGTGAGGTTGTCTTCCTTCTCCTTGATCAGACCCTTCTGGCGCGCGTAGTCGTTTATGGTGCGCGTGAGCGCCCCCCGGAAGCCGGACATGTGCGTCCCGCCCTCGTGGGTGTTGATGTTGTTGGCGAAGGTAAACACGGAGTCCTGGAAGCCCGAGTTCCACTGCAGCGCCACCTCGACCTCACCGGCGTCGGTATCGTGTTCGAGGTACATGATGGACTTGTGGACCGGGTCCTTGGCCTCGTTGATGTGCTCGACGAAGTCCCGGATACCGCCCTCGTAGCAGTAGCTGACGTACAGATCCTCGTCCCGCTCGTCGTCGAGCGAGATCTTGAGTCCCTTGTTCAGGAACGCCGACTCCCGGAACCTGCGCGAGAGCGTGTCGAAGGAGAGCTCGGTGGTCTCGGTGAAAATTTCCGGGTCCGGGCTGAACCGGATCGTGGTGCCGGTCCCCTCACCCTTGGCGAGCTTGCGCTGCGCCTCCATATCACCCACCGGGAAGCCTCGCTCGTAACGCTGGGCGTATAGGTTGCCGTCGCGCCGGATCTCGATCTCCAGCCACTCGCTCAAGGCGTTCACCACCGACGCCCCGACGCCGTGCAGCCCGCCGGATACCTTGTAGCCCGAGCCGTCAAACTTGCCGCCGGCGTGCAGCGTGGTCATGATGACCTCGGTGGCCGACTTACCATACTTGGCCATCTCGCCGACCGGCATCCCGCGTCCGTCGTCGGAGACGCTCACGGTATCGTCTGGGTGGACGGTCACGGAGATCTCGTCGCAGTATCCGGCGAGCGCCTCGTCTATGGAGTTGTCCACGATCTCCCACACCAGGTGGTGCAGACCGCGCGGCCCCGTGGAGCCGATGTACATCCCCGGACGCCGCTTTACGGCTTCGAGGCCCTCGAGGACCTGGATCGAACTCGCGTCGTAAGAGCCTCCGGCACTCCCGGAACCACTCGTATTCTTGGACACGGAATCAGTCGCCAAGTAACCGCCCCTCTCTAGCATGATCGGCATGCCGACCGGCGGAATCGCCCAACAAGATCGGAATCACCACATTAGTTTGCACTTGCAGATTGTAACACAAGCCGTACTTTTTCCAACCGGTGCGTCGTGGGCTTTGGCCTTTATCTACGCGGCTTTTCCCGGCGCGAATGCCCCCTCCGATCAGGCCGCCGACACCGCGCCTTCCACGACACGGACGACCCGCGCCCGATCCAGCAGCCCGGCCCCGAAGTAGTCGAGGTTGGTGGTGGAGATGACGGCCTGATTGCTCCGCAGGAAATACTCGGCGAGCAGCTCGCGGCGGCGCTCGTCCAGTTCGCTCATCACGTCGTCGAAGAGCATCACCGGATCGGCCCCCGTCTCGCGGCGCACGTAGTCCCTGGCGGCGAACTTCAGCGCCAGAGTGGCGAGCCGCTGCTGGCCCTGCGAGCCGTAGGTCGTGAGGTTCACCCCGTCGAGCAACGCGGCGAAGTCGTCCCTGTGGGGCCCGACGGAGGTGGTGCCCCGCTCTATGTCGGCGCCACGCGCCTCCATGAGCTTCTCCTCGTAGTCTTCCGGGGTCGCGCTACTCGAATACTCCAGGCCGGCCTTCTGTGGGCCATACAGGGCCCTTAAAGACGATCCGAATAGCTCTCCCAGAGGCTCCACGGCCCGGGCGCGGCCTTCGAGGACGGTGGTGCCGAGCTCTATGACCTTCGCGTCCCAGGTGGAGAGGGTCTTTTCGGAGGAGAACCCATCCCGGATGCGGCGCAGGAGTTGATTGCGCTGGGCCACGGCTTTCGCGTAGTCGGCGGCGGCCCGGGCGTAGGACGGGCGCAGGGTGGATAGGAGACCGTCGAGGAACTCGCGGCGGTCGGCCGGGGCGTCCTTGATCACCCGGAGGTCGTCGGGGAAGAAGTTCACGACCCGCACCCCGGTGCCTCCGGCGGCGTAGGCCGCGAGGGACTCCGCCGACGCGCCATCCACCGTGAGCCTTTTCTTCTGGCCCGGTGCGTAGCCGACGGCGACGGACCTCTCGCCGTCACCTTCCAATGTCACCCGCATCTCTGCCCGGGCGAACTCCTGGCCCCAGCGCACGATCTCCGGATCGTTGGGGGTGCGGGGGCTGGATCCGGTCGCGGCGAAAGAGAGCCCTTCGAGGAGGTTCGTCTTGCCCTGGGCGTTGTCGCCCACGACGACGTTCAAGCCTGGAGAAAGCAACACCGTGGCGTCGGCGTAGTTGCGGAAGTTGATCAGGCGCAGCGCCCGCAGGTATGAGCTCAAACGATCTCCACCCGTTCGAGGCCGTCGTAGGTCTCCACCTCCACGATGTCGCCGGTTCTCAACCGGCGGCCGCGCCTCGTCTCCGGCTCGCCGTTCACGAGCACCGCGCCGTCCTGGATCAGGAGCTTCGCCTCTCCCCCGCTACCCACGAGATCGGCGGCCTTTAGCGCCTGCCCGAGCGACATGCCGGCGGATACCTCCAAGCCGATTCCGTCCCCTACCTTTCCCTGATCTTCCCTACTCGCCGTAGGGATCGCGCATCGGCATGATCAGGTACAGAAAGTCCTTCTCCTCACCCGGCGAAGGGGTTCCGTTGCCGTTCTCCCCACCGGAGCCCTTGCTCTCCCCCGGCACGATCAGGCCGGGCTTTAGCGACTCGTTGAGCCTGAAGACCACGTCGTCGGTGTCCACCGCGGTGACGCCGTCTATGAGGTATCCGGGGTTGAACGAGATGCGGAAATCGTCCGTATTCTCGGACCGTGCAGCGAGCTTCTCCCGCGCCTCGCCGACCTCCTGGCTCTTGACCAGCACCTCGACCGCGCCGTCGGAGAAGTACAGACTCACGGGCACCGGCGGCGTCTGGCGCTGGGCGAACAGGTTGACCCGGCGCAGCGTGGCCATGAGCTCCTCGCGGGAGACCGCCACGTCGCGCTCGAAGCTTTCGGGCAAGAGCCGCCGGTACTCCGGGAAGTTTCCGTCTATGAGCCGGGTTCCCAGCAGCACGTCCCCGATACGGAACAGAGCCTGGTTCTCCGAGATGGAGACCTCCACGTTCTCCTCGTCCGATCCAGAGAAGATCCTGCCGACCTCCTGCATCGCCCGCGCCGGGATGATCGCCTCCGAAGGCGGGCTCCCGCCAAAGGTCGTCGCCAGCTCACTCTCCTTGATCGAGAGCCGGTAAGAGTCCGTGGTAACCATCCGCACCCGGCTCTCCTCGAAGCTGATGAGGATGCCCATGAGCACCGGCCGGGTCTCGTCCCTGGAGTAAGACTTCGATACCTTCTCCACGGTGTCCACGAGCACCTCGCCCGACATCGCGAACGCTCCCTCGGTGTCGAACTGGGGTAGCTGGGGAAACTCGTCGGCGGCGTAGGCCCGGATCTGGTACTCGCTCTCCCCGGCGGTGAGCCTCACCGTGCCCTCGGCTTCGCTGTACTCGATCGTCAGCTCACCCTTCGGCAACGACCGCACGATGTCGTTGAAGATCCTGGCCGGAACGACCACCCGGCCATCCTCCCCCACCTCCGCTGGCGAGGAGGTCTGGATCGATAGCTCCACGTCCGTCGCCGAAAGACGTACCACGCCCTCCCCGGAGTCCGCCTCTAGGAGTATCCCGCTGAGTACCTGCACCGTCGAACGGGCGGACACTCCTCGGGACGCCAGAGCCAGCTTTTTACTAAAGATATCCGTGTTGCAAACAGCCCTCATTCAGTCCTCCCTCTCGCCTTAGTATTAGTATTTAAAACCTTAATTCATTATCGTAGTAGTAGTAATAGGCCCTGTGGATATGTGGATAACTCGAATTATCCTCTTTACATAAGCCCAAAACCTTGAACTGCTCGTGTGGATAAGTCTGTGGATAACTCCCCAAACCCTGTGGACAAAATGTGGATAAGTGCCGAGTTATCCACAGCACAGACTTATCCACAAAATTATCCACAGACTTATCCACAGATTTTACCCCTCTTATCCACAGACTTATCCACAAGATATATGTGTGTCTCCGTATCTAAACTGCAATGATCGTCTTCCTGCGACAACTTTATCCACAGTTTGCCAAACTTATCCACAAAAACTGTGGATAAAGTACCCGAGGTGTGGATAAAAAGGAAAGGCTTATCCACAGGCCAGGGAGGTGCTGTGGACAGATTGTGGATAAGTCTGTGGATAACTCCCGACCGAAAGTTACAAAGTGCCCTCCCTGGGTATAGGGATAAGCTGGATAAAACGCACGCCGGAGGAGTATCAGGGAAGGACGTACGGGTGGTTATCGTTTGCTCTTTACGTGGTACGTGATCTCGTGAATCTGGTTGAAGGCGTCGCGGTCCTTGTTTATGAGGTTGGCTATCTTGGCGGTGGCGTGCATTACGGTGGAGTGGTCTCTTCCGCCGAACGCTTTTCCTATCTTTGGCAGGGATTCGTCTGTAAGCTCGCGGCAGAGATACATGGCGACCTGGCGCGGGTAGGCGAATGGCCGGGTGCGGCTCGTGCCTGTAAGGTCCGGCTTTGAGATGCCGAAGTAGCGGCAGACCTCGTGCTGGATCAGCTCCACCGGTATCTCGCGGTAGGCGGAGTCGGTAAGGATGTCCTTGAGGACCTCTTCCGCGAGCTCGACGCTCAGGTTGCGGCCGTAGAGCGAGGAGTAGGCGAGAATGCGCACCAGGGCGCCTTCGAGCTCGCGGATATTGGTGGACACCTTGGATGCGATGAAGGTCAGGACCTCGTCGTCTACCTCCAGGCTGTCGGCTATCGCTTTCTTGCGCAGGATGGCGATCCTGGTCTCCAGGTCCGGTGGCTGGATGTCCGTTACGAGCCCCCACTCGAAGCGGCTCACCAGCCTGTCTTCCAGGGTCTTGATGTACTTGGGGTGCCGGTCCGAGGCGATGACGAGCTGCTTGTTCTCCTCGTACAGGGCGTTGAAGGTGTGGAAGAACTCCTCCTGTATCCCCTCTTTCTTCTCCAGAAACTGGATGTCGTCTATGAGAAGCACGTCGTTCTCGCGGTAGCGGCGCTGGAAGTCGAGCGGTTTGTTTTCCCGGATGGAGTTGATGAAGTCGTTGGTGAACTGCTCGCAGGTAACGTAGCGGATGCTCATTGACGGGTTGTGATCCTCGACGTACTGCGACACCGCGCGCAAGAGGTGGGTCTTGCCGAGCCCGACGCCACCATAGATAAAGAGCGGGTTGTAGACCACGCCCGGCGTCTCCGCGACCGCGAGGGTGGCCGCGTGGGCGAAGCGGTTACCGGCCCCGATCACGAATGTGTCGAAGGTGTATTTCGCGCGCATCGAGCGGGGCGCCCGGGCGTTGCGCACGGACTCGGCCGCCTCACCGGCCGCACCCGCCGCGCCTGCCTCGGCGTCCTCCACGGCGACCGCCGCTTGCGGGGCCTGTGGGGCGCTATTCTTCGAGGAGCCGACGCTCACCACCAGAGAGCTCTCTTCCTTATCCAGCACGGAGTCGAGCGCCTCTTCCAGAAGCGGCTTGAATCGGCTCTCTATGTACTCCTTTGCGAAGGAGTTGGGGACCGAGATCTCCAGACCGTTCTCGTACAGGTTCACCGGCTTGGTACCCTCGAACCAGACTCGCAGGGAGGGGGCGTTGATGTGCTCGGAGACCTGATCCAGCACCTCCGTCCACACCTCTTCCATGCGCCGGGGCATCACTTACTGGACCCAGTTCTGGATGATCGCCGCGGCAAGGTCTTTGCCTAGCGGGCTGATCATACGCTTCCCGGTCTCGTCTCCGTGTAGAAGTCCCTGCTCCTGTAACAGTGAGAGATCCCGGTACGCGGTGCTGACGCTTATCTCAAGACGGTCCGCCACCGTGGAAGGCCCCACCTCGCCGTACTCGAGCACCGACAGCAGTACCTTCTCCTGCCGGTCGGAGATCTCCATCCTCGGTACGGCATCCGGGTATCTCCTGTGAGACTCCTGAGACTCTCTCGGCTCCGAGAGCCTTGCCTGACTACCGGCCTCTTCTGCCTCATCAGAGCGGGGCGCGGAGATCGTGGTTACGGTCCCGCCGCCCATATTATCTTCGATGGTAACCGTGCCCCCCACTCTCTGAACCGCCGCCCGGGCCATCCCGAGACCCGCCCCGACGCCGCGTATATCTCGTGTCGCCGACGTGGCGCTGGTGAACCCGAACTCGAAGGCTCGCTCTTTTTGCTCGATGCCCGGACCCTTGTCAGAGACCCGCACACTACAACCGCCGTCGAAGATCGAAATTACCACGCCTTTGTACTCCGCGTGGACGAGATTCTCAACGACCTCCCGCACCGCTTCTTCGGGTAGACGGCCACCGAGATCGCGTACCCTAGAGCAAACGAGCCTGGAGAACTTGTCCGCCGCTGCCGGGTAAGTGGAAGCCGCCGCTTCAAGGATCTCCGGCGTTCCTGTATCCGGGTAGACGGCGATACGAACGCCGACGCCGGCACCTTCCGCGTCCCCTCTATCTCTCTCCGCGTAGATCATCCCTTACCAAGGTTATACGTGCACCCCCTCGTGACGCTACACCCCAAGAGAAGAAAGCAGTGTTTTGCAGGCTATTAAAAAAGTTATCCACATACTTTTCCACAACCTGTGGACAAAACGTGAAAAAGTTGTGGAAAACTTCGTAAAACCGTGGAAGATTCTCTGTACAGTCTGCCCTCGTTAGGGTTGTGTATGCCCATATTTACGAAACAAAAACGTTGTTTTGCAGGATTTTTCTCTGAAATGCTTCTGGAGGGTGTTGGCGGTGATGCTGGAGAGCTCTTGTGGATAACCACTGGAGGTAGAAGTGCTAGTCGGATATACTGGAAAGCGAAACCGAAATATCGGGATCGTCAATTGTCAGTCAGAGGAGATGTAGCATGAAGCGCACTTATCAGCCCAACCGTCGGAAGCGGGCCAAGACTCACGGTTTCCGGAAGCGGATGAAGACCGTTGGTGGCCGTAGGGTAATAGCTTCCAGGCGTCGGCAGGGGCGCAAGAAGCTCACCGTCTAGACTTGGGTCTTCGTAGGGGTAGGCGGCTTACCGATTCCCCCGAGTTCGAGAGGGTTTACAAGCAAGGCTCGGCATACAGGGGCAGGCTCATATCCGTGCATGCTTTTCCGAATGACGCCGGTGGCCCGAGGCTCGGGTTGTCGGTCTCAAAGAAGGTGGGTAACGCGGTGATCCGAAACGGTGTGAAGCGTCGGATACGGGAGATTTTCCGTCTCAAGCTGCCAGAGATACGTGGGGAGCGGGACTTTGTAATATCCGCCCGTCCGGCTGCCGCCGAGGCCGCCTACGAGCAGTTAGAGGCCGAGTTCGAGAAGGCCTTGAGAAAGCTCGGGGACCGTGATTAATACAGGTTCTTAGGGTTATAAGATGTTAGGCAGGCTCGCCGTTGGTCTGGTGAAAGCTTACAAGAGGTACCTTTCCCCCATGCTACCCGCCTCTTGCCGATTCACGCCTAGCTGCTCACAGTATGCCATCGACGCTATCTCGAAGTATGGGGTTCTCAAAGGGTCTGCGAAGGCGTGCTGGAGGGTAATGCGGTGTCATCCCTTTTCCAGGGGGGGATCGGACCCCGTAAAGTGAAGAGGCCCGGATGGTAGACATCATCGGACGCCTGTTTAGTCCTATTACGGGTGTTCTCGGCGGCGCGCTAAGATACTTTCATTATGGTCTCGGCCTCGAATGGTGGCTGGGGATCGTGCTCCTCACCCTGATAGTTCGCTCTCTACTCTTTCCATTGACCGTCAAGCAGGTCAGGAACATGCGTCAGGTGCAGGAGTTGAAGCCGGACCTTGACAAGCTGAAAGCCAAGTACAGCGGCAACGTGCGTAAGCAGCGCGAAGAGCAGAGCAAGCTGTACCAGGAGCGCGGGATCAACCCCCTAGGAGGATGCCTGCCTCTGCTGGTACAGATGCCCGTCTTTATCGGCATCTTCTACGTGATTCGACACTTCGGGGGTTTCCAGGGCGGCTTTGGCGGCGCCTCCACCTCTGCCAGCGAGCCGAGCTTCAAGGAGGGAGGGCTACTCTGGTTTACGGATCTCTCCAGCAGCGACTCCACCCTGATACTTCCAATTCTCGCCGCCGCGACGATGCTAGTCTCGATGGAGGTAACGAACAAGAGCATGGAGCCGCAGCAACGCTGGCTCATGCGTATGCTCCCGGTGGGCTTCGCCTTCTTTACATACTGGTTTCCCGCCGGCATGTTTGTGTACTGGATCACCTCCAACCTGGTAACCCTGACCCAGAACTACATTATTTATAATCTGCTGCCAAAGAGCAGGGCGTCGGGTACCGCGAAGCCTTCTAAAACCAGGTCACTCGGTACATCCGGGCAAAATCACGTGGCCAGCGGCGGACAGAGTAACTCCCAGAGTACCGTCGTTCCATCGAGAGCGTCTGACGTCACGAGGGCAAAGAGAAAGAGAAGAAAGAAGAAGAAATGAGTGAACGCCGGGAATTCAATGCCTCGACCGTAGAACAGGCTATCGAGAAGGCAGCTTCCACGCTGGACCTCAAGCAACAGGAGATTACCTACGAGATACTCGACGAGGGCAGCTCCGGATTTCTCGGTCTGGGGGTGCGCGACGCGAGGATTGCTGTCGAAGTGCCGCTGGAGAACGTGCAAGAGCATCCGGACCCTGAGATTGCTCCGGAACAAGACCCTGCTCCCTTGCCGGAACCGAGTGAGACTCTCCAGGAGGCTGAAGAGGGGTCCGGGATGGCGGAGGTGGAAGACGACGCCCCTGATACTCCCGAAAGCTCCTCGCCCGAGCTCTTGGCCGAGGTCCATGAACAGGTAGAAAGCACCCTCGACGCCATGGCGTTCGACAGCGAGATCGAGGTTCGGGACGAAGGAGAGATAGTAGCGGTCAACATAGACTCCGAGGATGCGGGGCTCTTGATCGGCCAGAAGGGTGAAACCCTGGATTCTCTCGAGCATCTGGTCAACGCCGCGTTACGTCGTGGTCACGAGCATCCTAAAAAGGTAGTCCTGGATTGCGAGGGCTATCGTGAGCGTCGCGTGAAAGCCGTCCAGGGTATGGCGCACCGCACCGCCAAGCGTGTAGTCAAAGAAAACAAGTCGGCGGATCTTCCGCCAATGCGCTCTTCAGAGCGCCGCGCCGTACATGCTTACCTGAAAGATGATCAGAGGGTCGAGACCTCTAGCTCCGGCAACGACGAGAGCCGCAGGGTAACGATATCCCCCGCCCAGGGTTAGACCAGTTTCACGTGAAACCGCGCCTGTGACATTTGTTGGGGTTTACGTACATTTGTCGGAATTCTCATCCTGCACTGTTTGTCTTTTGGAGGGTTTCACGTGAAACAGGAGTTGGGTGAGAGGGCGGTAGGCGTTTTTGAAGAGCAGTTAGCTCAGTGGGGGGTAACCCTTGGACAGAGCGAAATCGAGGCCCTAACACGGTACTCGCAAGAGCTTGCCACTTACGAGAAGGCGAATGTGGTGGGGACAGGAGAGTTGGAGCGGATATGGCTTGATCACGTCCTCGACTCCTTGAGTTGCCTCCTTTACAGGCCGCTGACAACGTTGTCCAGCTTGATAGACGTAGGCTCGGGAGGCGGTATGCCCGGCATACCACTTCACCTGGCCCTGGATCTCCACCGGACGTGTTTGCTGGAATCCACCGGCAAGAAGGCAGAGTTCTTGCGTCACGTCTCGGAAAGCCTGTCGCTAGAGGGTGTAGAGGTGGCCAATGTCAGGGCAGAGGAGTTCGGACTCAGGCCCGGTCGTAGAGATAGCTATGAGGCGGCTACCGTGCGCGCCGTGGACTCGCTGTCGGTGATCTCCGAGTACTGTCTGCCGTTTCTGGAGCCTGGTGGAGCGATGGTCGCAATGAAGGGCCCGCTAGGGGCGGAGGAAAGAACGGCCGGTGAGAGAGCCGCTCAGGTGCTGGCGGGAGAACTAGAGGCGGTTATACGGGTCCCCTTCTCGGCGGACAGGGAGCACAAAGAGCGGCATTTGATGATAGTGAGAAAGACGGGGCCGACACCGGAGTCTTACCCGAGGCCGACCGGTACTCCCCATAAAAGACCGTTGTACAGCGCAGGGTAAGGCGAGCCTGGGCCCGACCATGCTAGTATTAGCGGATTGAGCCGGGTAGTCGCCATAGTGAATCAGAAGGGAGGGGTGGGCAAGAGCACCACCGCCATAAACCTGGCTACCTATCTTGCTCAGAGAGAGGAGCAGGTACTATTAGCCGACCTCGACGCTCAGGCTAACGCTACCAGTGGGCTAGGGGTAAGTACCCACGATTCGGGCTGTATGTACGACGTTCTTTTGGAAGGCCGTGCTCTGCAAGAGGTCGCTACCCACACCGACATTCCCGGGCTGCACGTCGTACCTTCGACTATAAACCTGGTAGGAGCCGAGGTGGAGTTGGTTTCGGAGCTTGCAAGAGAGTTTAAGCTCAAGCGCGCTCTGGACAGGATGCCGGAGGGGCTGTACACGAGGGTGTTACTGGACTGTCCCCCTTCTCTGGATCTTTTGACCCTAAATGCCCTTGCCGCCGCGGACGAGGTGCTGATACCCATACAGTGCGAGTACTACGCGCTAGAGGGGTTAACACAGCTCATGCGCAGCATCCGCATGGTTAGAGAAGAGTTGAACCCGGGCCTGCAGGTCGGGGGCGTGCTGCTCACCATGTTCGACGCCCGGACGAATCTTTCTCACCAGGTGGCGGGTGAGGTACGCTCTTTCTTCGGGGATAGGGTGTTCAGTGCGGCCATACCCCGGAACGTAAGGCTTAGTGAGGCGCCTAGCTTCGGACAACCGATCTCGCTCTATGCTCCGCAGAGCGCTGGCGCCGAGGCATACTCTGCGGTGGCCGAGGAGGTGCTACACCGTGGGTAGCAGGCGTGGCCTCGGGAGAGGGCTATCGGCTCTCATAGCGACCGGCGAGAGTGTCGGCGGGCTGCGCTTCGAGGAGATACCCACCTCTGCCGTGAGATCCAACGTACACCAGCCCAGGCGGAGCTTTCCAGAGACCGGCATACAGGAGCTGGCCGCCTCCATCAGAGAGGTCGGGATACTCCAGCCCCTGGTCGTGCGGGCCACGGAAGAGGGTTTCGAGCTGATAGCCGGCGAGCGGAGGCTGCGGGCGGCCAAAGAAGCTGGCCTCGATCGCGTACCGGTCCTGATCCGGCAGGCCCACGAAGGCGAGTCCATGGAACTCGCGCTCGTCGAGAACCTGCAGCGAGAGGACCTCAATCCCCTGGAGACCGCTGCAGCATATCAGGCGCTAATGGAGAGCTTCGGGCTGTCCCGGGAGCAGCTCGCTTCGCGGCTCGGGAAAAGCCGGGCTGCGGTGACCAACACCATAAGGTTGATGCAGTTGCCAGAGGCCGTGAGGAGCATGGTGGCCGAAGGCCGCCTCTCGGAAGGGCACGCGAGAGCCCTTCTGACTCTCCAGGATGAGGAGCAGATGCTCAAGATGGCCGCGAAAGTGGAATCTCAGCGCCTTTCGGTGCGCAAGCTAGAGCAGCTCGTTAGAGAAGACTCTACCGATCAAGCGAGTAGCCAGTCGGAAGAGCAGCGACGTGAACCACAAAGAGACAAGGGCCTGGAGGCGGCGTCCAAAGCGATTCAGGAAGCGACCTCACTCCCTACCAAGGTGCGCAAAACGCGCCGAGGCGGCAAAATCGAGATAGCTTTCAGGGAGCAGGAGGATCTGGAAGCCCTGATAAACCTCCTTACCTCATCTGAATAAAGATACTAAAGTAACAATATAGACTCAATGTCTAAAATTAAGGTTGACAGACACGGCGAACCGTGGCTTGCTTAGTCCGTACGTAGCTTTGAGAGGGGGAAAGTTGTCTGTGAAGGTTAGGAAGTTCGCTGTTGTGTTCGGCTCCTTGTTTTCCGTAATCATGGTAGCCGGTGCGGCTGGTGCGGAGCCGGAGACTGGCGTAGAAGCACGCGCCACCACGGGAAGCGGAGGCTCCGCGGCCGCCAGCGTCTCCGGTGCGCAGTACTCGGATGCTGGCGGAGGCGCAGTCTCCGATGACTCCGGTGGCCCTGGGGCGGATGACGAACGGGGAGACGACGACAGCGATAAGCATCCGGGCGGTGCCGGAGACGCCGGGCCGCGTGGCGGGAGCGGCGGCGACACTCCCGACGAGTCCGGGAAGAACCCTTCTAAGCCGGTGATTAAGCCGTCCAAGTCTGCTGAAGGCTCCCGTCAGAATGCTAGACAGAAGGCCGAGGCGAGGGTCCGCAGCAACCGTTCCGCGGCCGGTCGGTCTAGCCAGAATGCTGTGTCACGCACGTCGCGGCAGGTGACACGTCAGAGCGATGTTTCACGTGAATCAGGCGGTAAGCCGGGCGGTAGCGCGGTGGCGGAGGCGCGGACGGTGCAGAGCCCGGAGATTCGGAGCCGCGTAAAGGAGCTTAGGAAGAAGGGCAAGGCCGGAAAGCTGCCGCCGCCTGCTACCAGTTATGTACCCAAGAACCGGCGGCAGGAGCTCAGGATAGCCCGCCGGGACATCGTGGCCCGGCCCGTGGACGAGGCTTCCCTGAAGAGGTACAAGAAGCTCTACGAGCAAGCCGCAGAGGAGTACGGGTTCGGTGATGACTGGTACGTGCTGGCTGCGGTAGGGAAAGTGGAGTCCGATCACGGCCAGAACATGGGACCATCCAGCGCCGGGGCGCTCGGACCGATGCAGTTCATGCCGTCTACCTGGGAGAGCTACGGTGTGGATGCCAACGAGGACGGTAAGGCAAACATAATGGACCCGGAGGACGCGATACCCTCTGCAGCCCGGTACCTGAAAGCTGGCGGAGCGCCGGACGACTGGTACGAGGCGCTGTACACCTACAACCACGCCGGGTGGTACGTGGAGAAGGTCCTCAAGATGGCGGAGCGATACCGGGTGGCGGCCGGCGACGACGAGGTTGGTCCCTACTATCCCAGCGGCCGTTAGGCCTTGAATAGCGCCGGGGCGCGAGGCGGCCCTCTCGTCCCTCTTAGCCCCGGCATGCTACAAAGGCCCCGGTCGGTAAGCGTCTACGGAGGCGGCCTTGGAATCCAGAGTCGAGATGTTCAACAAGCTGCTCGACCGGGACCCGGAGAACCCGATGGTCCTGTACTCCCTGGGTAGTGAGCTATTCAAGGAGGGGCGCTACGTGGAGGCGAGAGACCGGCTACGGCGGGCCGTCGAGAACAAGCCTGACTACTCCGTCGCCTACCGGACGCTAGGGCGCGCCCTCTACGAGTTGGAAGAAGACGAAGAGGCCCTGCGCATCTTTGCGCTCGGGCGCGGTATCGCCCAGGAGAATGGAGACCTACAGACCGTCAAAGAGATCGACGTCTTCACCAAACGCGTACAGAAGCGCCGGGGTGATAGCCCCGCGGGAGAAGGTTAAGCTCTACTTGGAGACCACGGTAAACATGCTGGTGGATTACGAAGGCACGCTTGCCCGTCGTGTAGCCGGGGATCTTTGGTCCGGCCTCTCGCGTGCCGCGCTGGACTCAGGGGCCGGGAAGACCAAGATGACCGCGCTCTGGGATAGTCTGCGCTCGCCGGCGGAGCCGGAGGGCTCTGAGGCCTCCGTCAGGATCTTCGTGATGGAGCAGGACCTCCCTGATGCGGTGGACTCGTTGACCGCCCTGCGAGGCCCAGAGCCACTCTACGGGCTCGTGCTGGCCGTGCCGGATGCCCCGAGTCCGCTGGCCGGTTCTCTGCTTTATCAGGGTGTGGAGCGTCTCAAGGAGTTCGGTATAAGGGCGGGGAACATCGAGCCCGCGCTGCTCAGGGCTTCAGCGGAAGAGTGCGGACGCTACGCCTCGCAACTGCTGGGGCGGCTAAAGACTTACCGTTAGCCAGGGAGCGCCACCCCTGGCACAGATCCTCGAAGCCCTGACCGTAACCTCCCTCTTCGCCGCAGCGGCGTATCTGCTGGGCGCGGTAGGGCGTGGCGGCGCGCTTGGCGGCCTGATGGTGGGGGGCGTTATATACGTCTGCCTCGACTGCTCCGGGTTCGCGGTGCTCGCGCTGTTCGTGGCCGGAGGCTCCGGGCTTACGCGACTCGGCTACGAGGCCAAGCGCCGTCGGGGTACTGCTCAGGAGGGTAGAGGACGTCGCGGGGCGCGTAACGCGCTGGCGAACTGCGGCGTCGCGGTGGCGTGTGCCCTGGCCGCCGCGCTTACTCCCCTGCACGAGGCTTTTGCCCTCGCCTTCGTGGCCTCACTCGGTGCCGCGTTCGCGGACACTGCCGAGTCCGAGGTGGGACAACTCGTCCCCGGAAGGCCGCGGCTGCTCACCAGTCTGAGAGCCGTGCCGCCGGGTACCGACGGGGCCGTATCGGTGCCGGGTACCCTGGCCGGGGCGCTGGCCGCAGGGACGACTGCGGCGCTCGCGCTGTGGCTCGGGCTCGTGGAGGGGGGAGAGGCGATTATCGCGTGGGCCGCCGCTTTTCTCGGGACCGTGGCGGACAGCCTCGTCGGCGCGTTCGCTCCCAGGGTGGGAAACGAGCTCACGAACGTGGTGTGCACGCTCGTGGCCGCAGTGCTGGCGTTGGCCCTCGCCTAGAGAGGCCGTCTCCAGAGACGGTGAACGGTACCGGGCCATCTCGGTGAAAGAGGTTTCGGAGATCCAGCCCGCCCACGGCAACCATACCGGTAGCCTCTAACACCGGTGCGTAAGCCCGGGAGTAGCGGTCGGGGAGAGCCCCAATGGTAGACTCCGGGTAATGCGCGGTGAGACACCGGGCAAGGGGCCAAACGGCCTCATGGTGCCCATATGTCCTGCGACTATAAGGTATTTAGGTAAGGTATGTAGGAGCTGGCGGGCTTGGGGTCTATCCGGCGGTGACCGGAGCGTATCCGGGGCTCCCCGGACGCCTCTAGACTACGCGCCTAAGCAAGAGCCAAAGTTAGAGAGACGAACAGTATTTCATGGTATTTCAGAAGGAGAGCCGGTGAAAGAACGAACGGGCGAGGCGCCCTCCACACCCTCCAACAAGAGACAGGCTCCCAAGGAGATGGAGAGCCGCTGGCAGCGGCGCTGGGAAGAGGCCGGAATCTACAAGACCGACGAGGATCCGGCCAAGCCCAAGCACTACGCGCTCACCATGCTCCCGTATCCGAGCGGCGACCTGCACGTCGGGCACTGGTATGCCATGACCCCGTCGGATACCAGGGCGAGGTTCATGCGCATGCAGGGTCACCGGGTATTCTTTCCTATCGGATTCGACGCCTTCGGGCTGCCGGCCGAGAACGCCGCCATAAAGAACGGCATCCACCCCCGGGAGTGGACCCTGGCGAACGTCGAGCGGATGCGGGGCCAGCTGCGGCAGATGGGCGCCATGTTCGACTTCGACGCCGAGATCGTCACCTGCGAGCCCGAGTACTACGAGTGGAACCAGTGGTTCTTCGTGAAGTTCTTCGAGCAGGGGCTCGCTTATCGCTCAGAGGCCCCGGTTGACTTCTGCCCCTCTTGTAACACCACGCTCGCCCGCGAGCAGGTCGTCGGGGTCGAGCGCGTGTGCGAGCGGTGCGGCACGCCCGTTATAAAGAAGAACCTGGCTCAGTGGATGTTCAGGATCACGGACTACGCCGACGAGCTCCTGGACTTCTCGAAGATAGACTGGCCCGAGCGCGTCCAGACGCTGCAGCGGAACTGGATCGGGCGCTCCGAAGGTGCGGAGGTCCGCTTCGACGTCGAGGGCTACGGGCCGGTAGAGGTATTTACCACCCGGCCCGACACCCTCTTCGGCGCGACCTTCTTTGTCATGTCGCCCGAGCATCCGGCGGTCGAGGAGATTACGACCGCCGACCGACACGGCGAGGTCCACGCCTACGTCGAGCGCGCCCGGAAGATGACCGAGATAGACCGCACCGACGCAACCCGCGACAAGACCGGCGTCTTTACCGGAGCCTACGCCACGAACCCGGTGAGCGGTGAGCGCATACCCGTGTATATAGCGGATTACGTGCTGATGGGCTACGGGACCGGCGCCATCATGGCCGTCCCCGCCCACGACGAGCGCGACTTCGAGTTCGCCCGCAAGTACGGAATAGAGATCCGCACCGTCATCGCCCCGCCGGAGTGGGAGGGCGGCGAGCCCTCGGAGGCGTACTCCGGCGACGGCGCGCTGGTCAACTCCGGCAGGTTCGACGGGCTCCCGGTGGAGGAAGGCAAGAAGGGGATCACGGGCTGGCTCGAAGAGCGGGGGATGGGCGAGCCTGCGGTAAGCTATCGGCTGCGCGACTGGCTCATAAGCCGCCAGCGGTACTGGGGCACCCCGATCCCGATAATCTACTGCCCCGAGTGCGGCACCGTCCCCGTTCCTGAGGAGGACCTGCCGGTAAAGCTCCCCGAGGACGCCGAGTTCACCCCCACGGGCGAGTCGCCCTTGAAGCTGCGCAAGGACTTCTGGCGCACGGAGTGTCCCCGCTGCGGCGGCGAGGCCGAGCGCGAGACGGACACGATGGACACCTTCATGGACTCCTCGTGGTACCAGTACCGTTACCTCTCGCCGGACTACGAGGGCGGCCCGTTCGACCCGGAAGAGGGCCGGAAGTGGCTGCCGGTGGATCAGTACACCGGCGGAATCGAGCACGCGGTGATGCACCTTTTGTACACGCGGTTCTTTACCAAGGTGATGCGCGACCTCGGGCTCGTGGACTTCGACGAGCCGATGAAGCGGCTCTTCAACCAGGGCATCATCCTCGGCCCCGACGGCAACCGCATGTCCAAGAGCCGCGGCAACGTCGTGAACCCGCAGGAGTACGTGGACCTCTACGGCTCGGACGCGCTGCGCTCGTTCCTGATGTTTATCGGGCCGTGGGGCGAGGGCGGGCCCTGGGACAGCCAGGGCATCGAGGGTACGGCGCGCTTCTTGCGCCGGGCGCTCTCGCTGGGCCAGGAGGGCGAGCCGACCGGAGCGGAGGCGGACCCCGGGGAGCTGGAGCGGCGCACCGCGCGGGTAACGAAGAAGATCACGGAGGACCTCGAAGCTTTCCGGTTCAATACCACGCTCGCCGCGCTCATGGAGCACACGAACTACCTGAGCGCGATCCGGGGCCGGGTGGGGGAGGAGCGCTGGAGCGGGGCTCTGCGCACGTACACGCTACTGCTCGCGCCTTTCGCCCCGCATCACGCCGAGGAGCTGTGGGCGATGCTAGGCGAGGAGTTCTCCGTACACCAACAGTGGTGGCCCGGGTGGGAAGAGGAGGCCATCGCCGAGGAGGAGATCACGCTAATCGTCCAGGTCAACGGCAAGCTCCGCGACCGCATAGAGGCCCCCGCCGACGTCTCCGAGGAAACCGCCAAGGAGCTCGCCCTAGCCAGCGAGAGGGTCGCGCCCCACGTGGAGGACAAGGAGATCAAGAAAGCCGTCTACGTGCCCGGCAAGCTCGTGAACCTGGTGGTGGGATAGGCCGCGGCGGACGAGTCACGGTCCTCCGGCGCCATACCCCTCTCCGCCAACGATGGTAGAGTTCGTGGCGTGGGAAAGGTGACCGGGGGTAGGGCAGAGGCGTTTCTTCAAGGGGTACGGTACAACCCGGTGCTGCCCGCCGTCCGGAGTCAGGATGAGTCTTTCGAGGCCGCGATCTCCAGCGATCATCACGCGGCGGTCTTCGTGCTCGGGGGAGATATCTTCGAGCTGGTTCACAGGCTCGAAGGCGCGGATAGCAGGCCCCCGGTCTGCGTCAACGTGGACCTGGTCTCGGGGGTGGCGGCGGACGCGAGCGGCGTGCGGTTCCTGGCCCGCCACGTAGAGGGCATTATCTCGACGAACCGGAACATCATCGAGCTCGCCAACGCGGAGAGCATGGTAACGATCCAGCGCATCTTCGCCATAGACGCCGGGGCCATCGAGCGCGGCCTGAAGGTGGTGAACAGGGCCGCCCCCACGCTGGTTGAGATACTGCCCGCGCTTGCTTACCCTCAGATGGCCGCGCAACACCACGAGTTGTACAGCAGACCCGTCCTGGCCGGCGGTCTGATCCAGGACATGGACGAGGTGACTTACATTCTGGAGTCCGGCGCGGCGGGGGTTTCAACCAGTAACCAGGGACTCTGGCGCGACGCCTGAACTTCCGCGGCCCCCGAGTCCGCCTGGCTCCGCTTGACTCTGCTTGACTCGCGCTAGAGACTGAAGTATCATTCTCCAAAAGTAATCAGAGTGACGCAGGCGAGAGAGCCCAAGAAAGCCTCGCACCGAACCGTTTGTCCCGGCTGTCATTGCGGAGACGGTTGTGCGGGGTTTTCGCGTTGTCTTGCAGGGCTTTGCGTCGCCGAGTGGCCGCCAGGGGTAGGGCCAGAAAGGGATGAACATGGAGACCGACGTAGTAGTAATCGGGGGCGGGGCGACCGGGGCCGGGGTAGCGTGGGATCTCACGCTCCGGGGCCTCCGGGTGACCCTGGTAGAGATGGGGGACATGGCGACGGGCACCTCCTGCCGCTATCATGGCCTGCTGCATACGGGGTCCCGCTACGCCGCGAGCGACCCCACCAGCGCGTGGGAGTGCTACCAGGAGCACAGCATCATAAAGAAGGTCGTCCCGCAGGCGGTTGACTCGACCGGAGGGTTGTTCGTGCTCTGCCCCTCGGACGACGAGGGCTTTGTCGAGGAGTTCGTCGGAGGCTGTGAGATGGCCGGGATACCGGCGGAGGAGATCAGTACCTCCGAGGCCTTGCGCCGCGAGCCTCTCGTACACCCCGGGATACGAGCCGCCTACGAGGTCCCCGACGCCGCCTGTGACCCGTTCGCGCTATGTAACGCGCTGCGAGACAGCGCGGAGGCCGGGGGCGCTACCTTCCTCACCTACCACGAGGTGGGGAGCTTCCACACCGAAGATGGCCGCGTGGGTGGCGTGCGCGTCCGGGATCTGCGCACCGGCGAGGAGACGGACATACGCTGCTCCACAGTGGTGAACGCCGCCGGACCGTGGGCCTCCCACGTAGCCGCGAAGGCCGGAGTCGAGTTCCAGATGATGCTCAGTCGCGGGGCGATGCTCGCCTTCAACGGCCGTTGGACCACAGCCGTGGTGAGCCGGCTCAGGATACCGGGCGACGGGGACATCTTCGTACCGCTCGGACCTCTCGGGGTTGCTGGAACCACCTCGGTGCCGACAGACGAGCCGAGCGACACCCGCATAGAGGAATGGGAGCGCAAGAGGATACTATCCGAGACGGAGGCCTTCCTACCCGGCGTCCGGCATGGCAAGGTCGTGCGCTCCTGGGCCGGGGTGAGGCCACTCTACGATCCCGGGACCGCCTCCGACTCTGCAGAGGGCACGCACGTGGACAACCGCAAGGCAACCCGGACCTTCGACGTGCTGGATCATGCCGAGACAGACGGTGTCGAAGGGTTCGTGAGCATCGTGGGCGGCAAGCTGACCACCTTCCGCATGATGGCCGAAAAGACCTCGGATACCGTGTGCGGCAAGCTCGGTGTGGACAAACCTTCCGCTACCGCGACCACCGAAACCCTGCAGCCCGCATAGCCCTGGAATGGAGCGGCGTAAGACCCTGCTAAAGGATAATGGACGGGAGGAGAGAGATGGCGGAGAGGGACACGAGGAGCAGATTCCGAGGGGTGGTATTCGACGTAGACGGGGTGCTGGTGGACTCCCCCCACGAGGAGGCCTGGCGCGAAGGGCTCCGGCAGCTAATGCAG